>NZ_JBHYIG010000001.1:61658-119142 GCF_042740015.1 Streptomyces sp. NPDC059037 | reverse complement strand
GAGGCCCTCACCCCCGCACCACACACGGGGGCGAGGGCCTCGCCGCGTCACAGCGTCAGACTCGCCTGCACCGGCAGGTGATCGCTCGGGAACTGTCCGTCGAGGGCGAACGTGTTGATCGTCGCCGAGTGGACCCGGACCCCCGGTGTCGCCAGGATCCAGTCGATGCGGTCGCCGTCCGGGGTGAGCGGCTTGTAACCGTGGAACGTGGCGTACGCCTTGCTGCGCTCGTCCGCCGCGTCCCAGGTGTCGACGAGACCGGCGCCCAGCATCGTGTCGTAGACCGGATTCTTGTGGGCGGCCACATTGAAGTCGCCCGTCACGAGGATCGGCAGGGACCGGTCGAGGCGGGCGATGCGTTCGGAAATCAAACTCGCGGCACGCGTGCGTGCGTACTGACTGGCGTTGTCGAGGTGGGTGTTGAGCACGTACAGCTCGGTGTCGGTGCGCAGGTCGTGGAAGCGGACCCAGGTGACCATGCGGATGGAACCGCCGCCCCAGGTGTTGGAGCCGATGACGTCCGGGGTGTCCGAGAGCCAGTAGTGGTCGTACTCGACCGGGGCGAGCCTGCGGGTGTCGTAGTAGACGGTCATGAACTCGTTGCGGCTGCCGCCCGCGCGGCCGGTGCCGATCCAGTCGTAGTGCGGGCCCAGGTCGGCGGCGATGTCGCGCACCTGCTGGTAGAGGCCTTCCTGGGTGCCGATGACATGCGGGCGCGCGCGGCGCAGCAGCTCCCGGGTCACCGGGCGGCGGTCGGCCCAGGTGTTGGGCGGCGTGGTGCTCGCGTAGCGGAGGTTGAACGACATGACCTCCAGACGGCGTCCGGCACGCTCCACCGCGTGCGCGGGGGAGGCGGCGAGCGCCGTGGTGAACAGGGGGACCGCCGCGGCGGCGAGTACGGTCTGCAGGCCGAGGCGGCGGGTCACTCGGGAGTCGTGCGGCACGCGGTCTCCTTCGGTGTGTGGCGGTCAGCATGGGGTGCGCGCGGGGAAGTGCGGAAGCAGGATCTGAGACAGGAGTGAACGGCCGCGGTCCGGCAGACGAGAGGGTGTTGACCAGCGGGAAGGTCGACGGATAACTTCGCCATACGGATTCTTGATTCCGTTAAGCGGAAATGCCGGGCGCGGCACCGAGCGTGTGGAGGATGCAGGAATGGGTCAGCAAGAGCAGGTGGCAACGAGCCTCGCCGGTGCGGTCAGCGAGGGCATCAGCGCTTCCCTCGCCCCGGTGGACGCGGAGCTCGAGCGCGCCTACCCCGGAGACCCAGGCACCCGCCAGCCCGTCCACACCGTGTACGTCCCGGGCGAGGCCTTCGCCGCCGACACCATCCGCAGCTGGGGCGACCAGGCCCTGGCCGCGCTCGACGAGCACGCCCCGGACGCGGCGTCCTTCGCGGCCGTGCTCGGCCTGACCGACGATCTCGCCGAGCCGGTCTACAGCCGCGTGCGCGCCAAGCTGGAGCGCGAGCCCATCGAGGACCTGCGCATCGACTTCGAGGACGGCTACAAGGGCAAGGGCGAGGACCAGGACGCGGCCCGCGCCGCCCGCCTGGTGGCCGAGGCCTACAAGAACGGCACGGCGGCCCCGTACATGGGCATCCGTATGAAGTGCATGGAAGCGGCGGTCCGCGACCGTGGCATTCGCACCCTCGACATCTTTCTCTCCGGTCTCATGGAGGCCGGCGGCCTTCCCGACGGTCTCGTCCTGACCCTGCCCAAGGTGACGTACCCCGAGCAGGTCACCGCCATGGTGCGCCTTCTGGAGGAGTTCGAGAAGGCGCGCGGCCTGGAGGCGGGCCGGATCGGCTTCGAGATCCAGATCGAGACCAGCCAGTCCATCCTCGCGACCGACGGCACCGCCGCCGTCGCCCGGATGATCCAGGCCGCCGAGGGCCGCGCCACCGGCCTGCACTACGGCACGTTCGACTACAGCGCGTGCCTCGGCGTCAGCGCCGCCTACCAGGCCAGCGACCACCCGGCCGCCGACCACGCCAAGGCGGTCATGCAGGTCGCCGCGGCAGGCACCGGCGTACGTGTATCCGACGGCTCCACCAACGTGCTGCCGGTCGGCTCGACCGCGAACGTGCACGAGGCCTGGCGGCTGCACTTCGGCCTCACCCGGCGCGCCCTGGCCCGCGCCTACTACCAGGGCTGGGACATGCACCCGGGCCACATCCCGACGCGGTACGCGGCCGTGATCGCGTTCTACCGCGAGGGCTTCGAGCGGGCCGCCGCGCGCCTTTCCGCCTACGCGGGGCATCACGAGGGCGGCGCGGTCGCGGACGAGCCCGCCACCGCGAAGGCGCTCGCCGGATACCTGCTCCGCGGCCTGGACTGCGGCGCCCTCGACGCCGGCGAGGTCACCCGCGGCACCGGCCTCACGCTGGCAGGGCTGCAGTCCTTCGCGGGCCCCCGCCGCGGCGACCTCACGGCCAACGCCAAGTAACTCCGGCACGCGCTGTCACCCCTGCCCCGTACTCTGTAGCCCACGGAAGTGGTGTCGCAGGAACGGGGCAGCGGTGTCTTCGGGGGATCAGGAACAGACGGGCGGGGTCGGCAGACTCCTGGCCGGGCGCTATCGCGTCCTGGCGCAGCTCGGGCGCGGCGGCATGGGCGTCGTCTGGCGCGCGGTGGACGAGGTGCTGCACCGCGAGGTCGCGGTCAAGGAGCTGCGGACGTACTCGGACGCGGCCGGGCCGGAGCTGGCCGATCTGCGCGTGCGGATGCAGCGCGAGGCCCGCGCGGCCGCTCGCGTGCGCCACCCCGGAGTCGTCGCCGTGCACGACGTGGCGGAGGTCGACGGGCGCCCCCTCATCGTCATGGAGCTCATCGAAGGACCGTCCCTGGACGACGTCCTGCGCGAGCGCGGCACCCTCGACCCCCGTGAGGCCGCGGCCATCGGCGCCAAGGTCATGGAGGCGCTCGCCGCCGCCCACCGCGCAGGCGTACTGCACCGCGACGTGAAGCCCGGCAACATCCTCCTGGAGTCCGGCGGCGGCCGCGTCGTCCTCACCGACTTCGGCATCGCCACGATGGACGACCCCGCCGACGGCTCGTCCACCCACCTCACCCGCAGCGGCGAGCTCGTCGGCTCCCTGGACTATCTGGCCCCCGAGCGCGCCCAGGGCCAGGACCCGGGCCCCGCATCCGACGTCTGGGCCCTCGGCGCCACCCTGTACGCGGCGGTCGAGGGATCGTCGCCCTTCCGCCGTACGTCGACGTGGTCGACGCTCACCGCGATCGTCGCCGAGCCGCTGCCCGAGCCGCAGCGGGCAGGCCCCCTGACGCCCGTGCTCCAGCAGCTGATGCACAAGGACCCGCAGGCGCGGCCGGACGCGGACCAGGCGGTGCTGCTGCTCGCCGACGCGGCCGGCAGCGGAGCCCCCACAACCGCGCTCCGCGAGCCCACGCCGCAGCCGAGACAGACCACCGAGCGCAGCATCCCGAGCGGGCCACCGCCGGGCTTCGGGCCACCGCTCGCGGCAGCGGCCGCCGCGCCGCACCCCGCGGCCCCGGTCCCGCAGCCGTCCCCCGCGTCCCCGCAGCAGCCCAAGCGCCCGCGCCGCGGCCGCGCCCTGCTCGCCGCGGCGGCCGTCACCGTCGTCCTGGCCGCGACCGGCGTCACCGTGGCCCTCCTCAACAGCGGGGGAGAGGACGGAAACCGGGCGCAGAGTCCCGCGTCCCCCGGCGGCAACACCGCCGAGCCGGATGCGGACAACAGCCGTGGCTCGCTCGACGGCACACGCGCCCCCAAGCCGTCGAAGCAGGGCGACGAGAAGTCCCGTGAGCCGGACGCGAAGCCGTCGGACAAGGACGATCCGAAGTCAACCGTCAAGCCGACGAGCCGCCCCAAGCCCTCGACCGAGCCGACCCAGGACGAGGGCACGACCGGCGGCGGCTCCGGCGGCTCCGACGGCGGCACATCGGGCGGCGGCGACCCGGCCCCCGAGCCCGTCTGCCACGCCACGGGCGGCGGCAAGTACGACTGCTCGGTGTGGCGCACCGCCAAGTCGTACACCGCGTCGGGCGCCGAGGCGGGCGTACTGAACGCGGGCACCAACTACTTCTACTGCCAGCAGAACCTCGGCCGCCGCGAGACGTACGGCGAGTGGACGAACGTCTGGTGGGCCAAGACGGACGACGACAGCGGCAACACGAACGTGTTCGTCAGCGACGTGTACATCAAGGGCGGCGACAACGACAAGCCGCTGCCGGGCCTCCCCGTCTGCTGACCGGTCAGCAGACCGGAAGGCGCGGCAACGGTCAGCCCGCAGGCGGCAGTTCGCCCGACCCGCGGGTGATCAGCCGGGTGGGCAGCTCGATGCGCTCCGGAGCGTCGGACGCCCCGTCAAGCTGCCGGAACAGGCGCTCCGCCGCGGTCCTGCCCAGCTGCGCCGCGTCCTGGGCGACGACGGTCACGCCCGGCTGCAGCAGATCCGCGAGCTCGATGTCGTCGAAGCCGACGAGCGCCACCGGACGGGAGAGCCCGGCGAGGACACGGACGACCGTCACCGTCACACGGTTGTTGCCCGCGAAGATAGCCGTCACGGGGTCCGGGCCGCTCAGCATCGCCTCCGTGGCCGGTCCGACGCGCTCCGGGGCGGTCGCGCCGAGGGACACCCACTCCTCGTCGACGGGGATGTCGGCGTCCTCCATGGCGGCGCGATAGCCCCGCAGGCGTTCTATGGCCGTATGGATCCGCGGCTGGTCACCGATGAAGCCGATGCGGCGGTGACCGTGGGCGATGAGATGGGCGACGCCGTCCCGCGCGCCGCCGAAGCTGTCGGAGAGCACGACATCGGCGTCGATCTTCCCGGCGGGACGGTCGACGAAGACGGTGGCGACACCGGCGGCGATCTCCGGCTCCAGATAGCGGTGGTCGTCACCGGCCGGGATGACGACAAGACCGTCGACCCGGCGCGCGCACAGCGCGAGCACCAACTCCTGCTCCCGGTCCGGGTCCTCGGCGCTGGAACCGTTGATCAGGAGCGCGCCGTGGGCGCGGGCGACCTCCTCCACGGCGCGGCTGAGCGGGCCGTAGAAAGGGTCGGCGAGATCCTCCAGGACGAGGCCGATGCTGGCGGTGCGGCCCTTGCGCAGGACCCGCGCACTGTCGTTGCGGCGAAAGCCGAGGGCCTCGATGGCCTCCTGTACGCGGCGTTCGGTGTCCTGGGTGACACCCGGTTCGCCGTTCACGACCCGGGAGACCGTCTTGAGGCCCACTCCGGCGCGCGCGGCGACGTCCTTCATTGTCGGACGGGAGCCGTATCGGTTGTCGGGAGAGCGAGAGGGGCGGCCCGGAGGGTCTCCGGCAGGGTGGTGGGAGACGGGCGGGCGTGCGGCGGTCTCTGCCACGGTGCGCTGTCCTGTCGTCGGCGTAAATGATGTGGCGTCGAGCATAGAGCCTGGACAACGTTGTCAGATGCAAGAGAGACTGTCCATCGCACTCTCCGGCCTGCCCTTTCACCAGGAGATCTGACACTGATGCACACGGACCTCGTCGTCGCACTCGACATCGGCGGCACCAAGATCGCCGGCGCCCTGGTGGACGAGCACGGCCGGATCCTGCTGCGCGCCCAGCGGCCGACGCCCGCGCGCGAGGACGGCGACACCGTGATGCGGGCGGTCGAAGAGGTCGTCGCCGAGCTCAGAGTCTCCCCGCTGTGGGGCCGCGCCCGCGCCGTGGGCATCGGCAGCGCGGGCCCCGTGGACGCGTCTGCGGGCACGGTCAGTCCCGTCAACGTCCCCGGCTGGCGCGGCTATCCCCTGGTCGAGCGGGTGCGGGCGGCGACCGATGGGCTGCCCGTCGAACTCGTCGGCGACGGCGTCGCGATGACGGCGGCCGAGCACTGGCAGGGCGCGGCCCGCGGCCACGACAACGCCCTGTGCATGGTGGTCTCCACCGGCGTCGGCGGCGGCCTCATCCTCGGCGGCGCACTGCACGCCGGCCCCACCGGCAACGCGGGCCACATCGGCCACATCAGCGTGGACCTCGACGGCGACCCCTGCCCCTGCGGTGCGCGCGGCTGCGTCGAACGCATAGCGAGCGGCCCGAACATCGCGCGCCGCGCCCTGGACGGCGGCTGGCGTCCGGGCCCGGACGGCGACACCTCCGCCGCCGCGGTCGCCGTCGCCGCCAGGGCCGGCGACCCGGTGGCCCTTGCCTCCTTCGCCCGCGCGGCCAGGGCGCTGGCCGCCGGGATCGCCGCGACGGCGACGCTCGTCGAGATCGACATCGCCGTCATCGGCGGCGGCGTGGCGAAGGCGGGCGACGTCCTCTTCACGCCCCTGCGCCGCGCCCTGCGCGACTACGCCACGCTCTCCTTCGTACGCGAACTCACCGTGGCCCCCGCGCTGATGAGCACGGACGCGGGCCTGGTGGGCGCGGCGGCGGCCGCGCTCGGCGGCAAGAGGCTGAGCGCGGCGCCGACGCAGCCCAGCGTCCTGGAGAGCCGGACGGGCTGAGGGGCAGTACAGTCCGTCGAGGGGCTCCCCCCTGCTCCTTAAGAGCTTGGGGGAGTTTGAGGACGGACTCGGCGAAGCCGGTGACGGACGGGAACCAAAGCCGCCCGCGGCTCAGCAGCCAAGCGTTGGCTCCGCCCAGTCCGCGTGATCGGAGTCGGTCCCGTCACCGCCGTCGGTGACGACGAGCCGTACCGTCTGCGCACCGCTCACGTCGGCCGACAGGCCCTGCGCGGCATGGATGTTGGTCAGGACGCCGGTCGACGCGGCCTTCTTGCCGTCGGCCCAGATCTCGAAGGCGACCGAACCCTTGAGGCCCTTCTCGTCGTCGACACCGACCTTGGCCGTGACCTTCTCGCAGGCGCCGCCGGTGTAGTACTCGATGCTGCTCGACGCGTGCGCACCGAGCCCCTTGGCGAACACCACCCCGTTGACGGTCATCGGATTGCCGTCGCCGGCCGCGCTCTCGCCGTTGCTCGTGTCCTTCTCGACCGGGCCCCAGCCGTTGACCGTGGAGAGCCACGGCAGGTCGCTCATCGCCGAGCTGCCCGCGGGCGGGGCCACGACGACATGCGCCGTCAGCGGCAGCGTGCTCTGGGCGCGGGCGCCGGAGGGGGAGCGGTAGGCCGTCTTGACGGTCAGGTCGTACGCACCCGGGGACGCGCCCTGAGGTGCGGTCACCGACCACGACGTACTGAGGGACTTGCCGGTGCCCAGGGAGCTCGCGGTCGACGGTGACGTCGCCTTGATCTGCCAGCCGGACGGTCCGCTGATGGTGGCCGACACCTTCTGCGCGGGGGTGCGGCCGAGGTTGGTGACCTTCGACGTCAGCTCGGTCGGCTTGCCGGGCTCCATGAACGGGGCGCCGCCCAGGCCGAGTTCGACGGCGGGCGGCTGCTGTGCCCACTTGCCGTCCGCCGACACACGCAGCAGTACGGTGCCGTGGGCGGGGACGGTCGCCGAGATCGTGCCCGCCGTGTTGTAGCTCTTGTGCTGCCACAGGTCGCGCAGCGTGTAGCCGTCCGCGTCCGGGAGGCCGACGGCCTTCGCCGATGTGGCGATCGACTGGGCGCTGCCCGTCTCGTTGAAGAGCGCGACGGCCCGGCTGCCGTCCTTCATCTCCTTGGCGACGACCCACCGGCCGCCCTCGGAGGAGAGCACCTCGCCCTGCTTGCCCAGCGGATCCTGGTCGACGGCGATGACTTCCTTGTTGCCGATGATCTCGAAGGTCTCGGGCGTGGCCTTGCGCAGGTCCGAGCCGATGAGCAGCGGCGCGGCCATGACGGACCACATCGAGAAGTGCGTGCGGTACTCGGTGTCGGTCATGCCGCCGTTGCCGACCTCCAGCATGTCCGGGTCGTTCCAGTGCCCCGGACCCGCGTACTTGGCGAGCGGCAGGTTCTGCTTCATGATCGACAGCATCGAGCTCCAGTTGTCGCTGATGTCGCCGGTGGTGCGCCACAGATGGCCGACGTCGGAGGCCCACTCCCAGGGCTTGTTCTCGCCCCACTCGCAGATGCTGTAGACGATGGGGCGGCCGGTGGCCTCCAGCGCGTCGCGCATCGCGATGTAGCGCTTCTTGGCGTCGACGCCCTGGTTGTTGCAGTTGTCGTACTTGAGGTAGTCGACGCCCCAGTCGGCGAACTGCTGTGCGTCGCTGACCTCATGGCCGAGCGCTCCGGGGAAGCCGATGTCGCTGCAGGTCTTGGTGCCGGCGCTGGTGTAGATGCCGAGCTTCAGGCCCTTGGCGTGTACGTAGTCGGCAACTGCCTTGATCCCATGGGGGAATCGCTTGGGGTCGGGGACCAACTTGCCGTTCGCGTCCCGCTCGGGCAGCGCCCAGCAGTCGTCGAGGTTGACGTACTGATAGCCGGCGTCCTTGAGGCCCTTCTCGACGAAGATGTCCGCGATCCCCTTGACCATCGACTCGTCGAACTCGGCCCTGCAGTGGGTGGAGTTCCAGTTGTTGAAGCCCATGGGCGGGGTGAGGGCGAGATCGCCGGGGAGCTGCGACCCGGCACCGGGCGCGGACGCGGGGGCGGGGGCTGCTCCGCGCCGGGCGTCCAGGTCCTGTGCCGCGGCCGGTGCCGGGGCCGCGAGGCCGGCGCCGCACAGCAGTGCGGCGGCGATCGACCCGACGACTCTTCGACGGATGGTGCGGGAGGTGAGATGACGCATCGTTACATTCCTCCGTACTCGCAGGAGTTGGGGGCTGCATGTACGTGTCAGAGGTGCGCGCTTACGGTAGAGCGTGTTGGACTCTGTTGGAAGGGGAGTGGTAACGGTTCGGACAGTCGAACGCCGAAACCCTTGACTGTGGTGGCACTTGGGAGTGGTATCCCAACCCTCGCGTTCGGTTGTGTTCGGTTGCACCCCGAGGAGGGGGACATGGCACAGTCATCGTTCAGTGATCCTGCTGCGCGTCGAAGCATGTCAGGACATCGGATGTCCCGGCGGAATCTGCTACGGGGTGCCGCCGCCGGCACCGGAGCGGTCACCCTTCCGGCCCTGCTCACGGCCTGCGGCGACGGACCCGGCGGCAACAAGGACGAAGTCACGATGGGCTCCAATTCCTCGGACGCGGTGCCCAAGAAGGCGTTCGCCGCCGCCTTCGACGCGTACGAGAAGAAGTCGGGGAAGACAGTCAAGGTCAACACGACAGAGCACAACGAGTTCCAGCAGAACATCACGCGCTATCTGCAGGGATCACCCGACGACGTCTTCATGTGGTTTGCCGGATACCGCATGCAGTACTTCGCGGAGAAGGGCCTGCTGATCGATGTCAGCGATGTGTGGAAGGGATTCAGCGGCTTCTCGGACGCCCTGAAGGCGCAGTCCACACACGACGGCAAGCAGTACTTCGTGCCGTACTACTACTACCCATGGGCCGTGTTCCACCGGAAGAGCCTCTTCGAGAAGCAGGGCTACGAACAGGCCAAGACCTGGGACGACTTCATCGCGCTCGCCAAGAAGATGAGCAAGGACGGGATTCCGGTCGCCTTCTGCGACAAGGACGGCTGGCCCGCGATGGGCACCTTCGACTACATCAACATGCGCCTCAACGGATACGAGTTCCACAAGAACCTGATGGCCGGCGAGGAAGCCTGGACGGACACCAAGGTCAAGAAGGTCTTCGACCTGTGGCGCGAGCTCATGCCGTACTACCAGAAGGGCGCGCTGGGCCGCACCTGGGAAGAGGCCGGACAAGGCCTGCAGCAGCGCAAGACGGGCATGGCCGTGTTCGGAATGCCGCACCCCGGCCAGCAGTTCCCGGCGAAGGAACGCGACGACATCGACTTCTTCGCCTTCCCCGAGATCGACCCCGCGTACGGGCAGGACGCCGTCGAGGCACCCATCGACGGATTCCTGGTCGCGAAGAAGTCGAAGAACGTCGACGGCGCCAAGGAGCTCCTGAAGTGGCTGGGGACGCCGAAGGCCGAGGACATCTATCTGGCCGGCGACCCCAACAACGTCGCGGTCAACGACGGGGCCGACACCAGCAAGTACAGCCCGCTGCAGAAGAAATCGGCCGAACTCGTCGCCGGCGCCAAGCAGATATCGCAGTTCCTGGACCGGGACACCCGGCCCGACTTCGCGCAGACGGTCATGATCAAGGCCCTCCAGGACTTCATCGACGATCCGAATGACGTCGACGGCCTTGTCAAGAGCATCGAGCGGCAGAAGAAGGACATCTTCTCGTCGGACGTCAGCTGAGTAGCGGGGATTACGTTCCGTGCCGCAGAAGACCATCGCGCGGCGCGCCGGACGACGGGGCCCACGGCGTTTCACACGCCGTGACATCGTCGTCCTCGGCGTGCTCCTGGGAATTCCCGTCCTGCTGGACATCGTCATCATCTGGGGCCCGACCCTCGCCTCCATAGGCCTGTCCTTCACCTCCTGGGACGGCATAGGCGACATCCAGTGGGTCGGCGGAAAAAACTACGAGAACCTGGTCGACAACTACCCGGCCTTCTGGCCGGCCGTCCGCCACAACCTGCTGTGGACAGCGTTCCTCGGCCTGGTGGCGACGCCGTTCGGCCTTCTCCTCGCGGTCGTCATCGACCGCGGAGTCCGCTTCAGCCGCTTCTACCAGTCCGTTTTCTATATGCCGGTGGTGCTGTCGCTCGCCGTCGTCGGATTCATGGCCCAGCTGATCCTCGGCACCGACCAGGGTGTGGTCAACACCCTCCTCGACGACCGCAACGACCCGGTCGACTGGCTCGGAAACTCCGACATCAACATCTGGATGATGATGCTCGCCGCGAGCTGGCGGCATACGGGCTACGTGATGATCCTCTACCTGGCAGGCCTGAAATCCGTCGACCCGGCCTTGAAAGAGGCGGCGCAGATCGACGGCGCCAACGCCCGCCAGACGTTCTTCCGCGTCGTCTTCCCGACCCTGCGCCCGGTGAATGTCATCGTCGGCGTCATCACGGTCATCGAGGCATTGCGCGCCTTCGACATCGTGTACGCGGTGAACAAGGGCCGCAATGGCCTGGAACTGCTCTCCGTACTCATCACCGACAACATCATCGGCGAGGCCAGCCGTATCGGATTCGGCTCGGCCATCGCGGTCGTCCTGCTGACCGTCTCCCTGGGATTCATCGTGACGTTCCTGGTCCAAGAGCTGCGAGGTGCGCGCGACCGATGACCGCCGACATCCACACCACGGCTCCCGCCGCCGCGCCGGCGCCGCCCGCCGGGAAATCCCCCCGACGCGGGCGACGTCCGGGCCGGTTCGGCGTGCACATCTTCCTCGCGGCCGTCTCTCTCGCGTTCCTCGCGCCGCTGCTCCTGGCCGTATATGCCTCCCTTCGCCCGTACGAAGAGACGGCTCAGCACGGCTACTTCTCCTTCCCCGACCGCCTCTCCTTCGACTACTACCGCCAGGCCTACAGCGATTCCGGCATGGGCAAGTACTTCACCAACACCTTGCTCATCGCGGTGCCCGCGGTCGTCATCACGCTCTTCCTCGCGGCGTTCGTCGCCTTCGCCGTGTCCCGGCTGCGCATTCGCGGCGGAATGCTCCTGCTGATGTTCTTCACCGCGGGCAATCTGCTGCCTCCGCAGGTCCTTGTCACCCCGCTGTACGTCCTGTTCCTGAAGATTCCACTTCCCTGGTGGATGTCTGATTCCCTCACCCTGTACGACTCGTACTGGGCGATCATCATCGTCAACATCGGCTTCCAGGTGGGCTTCTGCGTCTTCGTCCTCTCGAATTTCATGCGGACGCTGCCGCAGGAGATCCTGGAGGCGGCGATCGTGGACGGCGCGGGCGTATGGACCCAGTTCTGGCGCATTACGCTGCCGCTGTGCCGCCCGGCGCTCGCGGCCCTCGGAACGCTCGAATTCACCTGGATCTACAACGACTTCCTCTGGGCCCTCATCTTCATCTCCGACCCCGACAAACTCCCGATCACGTCGTCCCTGAACAACCTGCGCGGCCAGTTCTTCACGGACTACAACTTGCTGGCCGCGGGCTCGGTCCTGGTGGCCCTCCCCACGGTCCTCGTCTTCCTGCTGCTGCAACGGCACTTCATCGCGGGGCTGACGCTGGGGTCGAGCAAGGGGTGAGGGCGACCGGCGGCTGACGGGCCCCCGGCGTCATCGAAGATCATCGGGTGTGCAGAATGACCCGTATGCCTATAACGAACACCCCGAAAACGGCAACGGTCGATGACGCTCAGTTGGTGAGCCGGACCCTGGCCCGTGCCTTCGGAGACGACCCGATGATGCGCTGGTTCTTCCCGGAAGACGCCTCTCGCGAGGCGGGACTTGGCCGGTACTTCACCACGCTGTTCACCCGGCAGTACGCGCGGCACGGCGTCTGCGAGCGGACCGACGCGGCGGCCGCCTTCTGGGTGGCGCCGGAGGGCCAGGAGAAGGCCGTCCCCGACGCGGAGACCGTCCAGGAGCTCCAGGAGATCCTGGGCGACCGGGCAGGCCTGTTCCGCGACGCGGTCGAGGCGGCTGCCGAGCACGGCCCGAAGGAAGCCCACTGGTACCTGGCGGTCATCGGCGCCGACCCGGCAGCCCGGGGCCAGGGGCACGGGTCGGCGCTGCTGCGCTCAGGACTCGCCCAGGCCGACGCGTCAGGCCTGCCGGTCTACTTGGAGTCCTCCAAGCCGTCCAACATCCCCGTCTACGAACACTTCGGCTTCACGGTCCTCGAGGAGGCACAACTGCCGGGCGGCGGCCCGGTGCTGTGGTCGATGCGCCGCGAGCCGCGTCCCGGCGCGGGCGCCTGACGGACGGCGGGCGGCGGGGAGCCGGTCGATCGGTCGGCAGGGGGGCGGTCTCTCGGGCGGCAGGGAGTCCGCGAGATTTCACCCCGCCCCGAGGAGGTACAACTGCCACCCTGAGGACGGGCGTTGTGGTCGATGCCCCGCGAGTCGCGTGCCGGTGTGTGCGCTTGGCGGACAGAGGGCGGCGGGGAGTCGGCCGCTCGGTCGGCCGGGGGTCGGTCTCTCGGTCGGCCGGGGGTCAGTCTCTCGGTCGGCCGGGAGTCCGAGAGGCTTCACCCTGTCCCGAGTAGGCGCAACTGCCGTGCAGCGGACCGGTCTCCCGGAGCCGACCGAGAGACGACCCCCGCCGACCGAGAGATCCCCCATCCTCGCCGACAGGCCGATTCCTCGCCGCCCGCCGCCCGCCGCCCGCGCGGAGATTCACCGCGTCCCGAGGAGGCACAACTGCCCGGCGACGGCCCGGTGTTGTGTTCCATGCGTCCCGAGTCGCGTCCCGGTGCGGGCGCCTGACGGGCGGCAGGCGGCGGGGAGCTGGCCTCTCGGTGGCCGGGGGCGATCTCTCGGTCGGCCGGGAGTCCAAGAGACTTCAGCCCGTCCCGGGGAGGCGCAACTGCCCCTCGACGGACCGGTGTTGTGGTCCATGCGTCCCGGTGCGGGCGCCTGACGGACGTCGGGCGGCGAGGCGTCGGCCTGTCGGCCGGGGGCGACCTCTCGGTCGGCCGGGAGTCCAAGACACTTCACCCCGTCCCGGTGCGGGCGTCTGACGGGCGTCGGGCGGCCGGGAGTCGGCCGCTCGGTCACTCGCAGGTGGTCAGCGGATTCGGGCTGCGATGGTCTGGGCGCACGCCAGTGACTCGGTGTGCGTCGTGTCCACCTCCAGGTCGTAGGTCACGCCCTTGTGCACCGTGTCCGCCTGCAACGCGGCCATGCCCTGGGCTCGGTCGCCGCGTGCGATTTCGCGGCCCGCGGCGACCCCGCTGTCGCAGCGCACGCCGACCCACAGCACGTCCAGCTCGCCCAGGGCCTGCTGCCAGCGTTCCTGTGAGGAGGCTCCGCCGAGAAAGACGTCGTCGACGATGATCCTGGCGCCGGCGCGGGCCATCGCCACGATGCCTTCCGTCCAGGCCGCCTCAAGGGCACGGAACTCCGCCCCGACGCTCACCCCGCCGTCCGCCGCGATCTCGATCCCCTCGTCCGACGCCTGCATCCTCGCGGGCATCGCCTCGACGAAGGAATCGCAGCCGAACGCCAGCCACGGATCAGGAAGAACGGCCTGCAGGCAGCGCACGATCCCGGACTTCCCCGAGCTGGACCCGCCGTTGACAATGATCATCTGAGTCGCCACGCCGCCAGGGTAGGAGTTCTCCCGAGCCGTACGAAACGGATTTCCGTGGACGGCGGCTACTGTGACGGCGGAATGAGGGGGGCAGCATGCTCGACGACTGGGACGACGACACCGACTACCACCGTGCAGTGGGCTGCACCTGGCTCCTGATCGCGGTTGCCGTGATCTGCTCGCTGGCGGTCGTGGGCCTCGGTGTTGTCGCCGTCTTCGGTACGGACTTCTTCCTCGACATGACCGAAGCGCTCGGCCAGTAGGCCTACCCCGCCGCGTCCAGCGCCGCCCGCAGCGTAGGCGCGGGAGACAGCATCGCCGTGAGGCCGGCGATGCTGAGGATGCGCAGCGTCAGGGTGTGGGTGCAGACCACGGACAGGTGGCCGCCTCTGGCCGTCGTACGGCGGTGTGCGCGGACCAGCAGGGAGATGCCGGAGCAGTCGAAGAAGGTGGTCTCGCGCAGGTCGATGATCACGGTCTGGGCGGGGCCCGCGGTGATGGGGTCGATCAGCGGGTTGAGCCGCTGATAGGCCAACAGGTCGATGTCGCCGTGGAGTTCGACCACGACCGCGCCATTGAGCCCGTATACGCGAGGCGGCGGATCGGAGTCCTCGAAGGCGAATTCGTCCAGTGCGTCGAGCTGCATGGGTCCCCCCAGTGCCGATGACGAAACCGGACCCTCGCGGGGGAACCGGACCGTGTCGGAAAAGCCGGAATCAAGAGGTCACCAGGGGCTGGGGCGCCTTGCGGATCACGCTAGCGGTGGAGGGCGCACCCTGGAGTGCGGGAACGATTCATGCAGTCTCGCTGCCACTCAATAGAGTGAAATGGAAGCGAATCGCTTGACAGTCCAAGTTGACTTTCGGCCTGGGTATGGGCCGCCTCAACAGGGCCTGGTTTCCGTGGCAGGGTGTTGCGGGCAAGCCACAGGGGGCCAACAGAAGAGGGGGAACCGTGATCGTCTGGATCAACGGCGCGTCCGGTGCGGGCAAGACCAGCGCCGCACGGGAACTGATCGAGCTGATCCCGAACAGCACACTCTTCGACCCCGAGGTCATCGGCGGCGGACTGCCCGATCTGCTGCCGCCCAAGCACCTCGCCGAGGTGAGCGACTTCCAGGATCTGCCCATCTGGCGCAGACTCGTCGTGGACACCGCCGCGGCGCTGCTCGCCGAGGTCGGCGGAGTACTCGTGGTGCCGATGACCCTGCTGCGCCAGGACTACCGCGACGAGATCTTCGGCGGCCTGGCCTCGCGCAGAATCGCCGTACGGCATGTCGTCCTGGCCCCGGACGAAACGATCCTGCGCGAGCGAATAGCCGGCAGACCAGGCCCGGCGGACCTGTCCGACGGCGAGATGCGGGTACGCCAGGCGTCGCTCGACCGCATCGAGCCCTACCGCGCGGCCCTCGCGGGCTGGCTCGGTGTGGATGCCCTGCGCGTCGACACCGGCGGGCTCACCCCCTACGAGACCGCAGAGCGCGTCGCCGACGCCGTACGCACCGGTGCCGCGGCCGTCTGCGACATCGTGCAGACCCCGGAGCCCACCGCGGAGACGCTCGCCGCCGGAGTGCTGCTCTTCGACGAGCACGACCGGGTGCTGCTCGTCGACCCGACGTACAAGGCCGGTTGGGAGTTCCCCGGCGGCGTCGTCGAACCGGGCGAGGCTCCCGCGCGCGCGGGCGTGCGCGAGGTCGCCGAGGAGACGGGCATCCATCTCACCGAAGCCCCGCGGCTCCTCGTCGTCGACTGGGAGCCGCCCGTGCCGCCCGGCTATGGAGGGATGCGCTTCCTCTTCGACGGCGGGCACCTCGACGGCGATGAGGCACAGCGGATGCTGCTGCCGGGACCGGAGCTGCGCGACTGCCGGTTCGTCACCGAGGAGGAGGCGGCCCGGCTGCTGCCTCCTGTGCGCTACGAACGGCTGCGCTGGGCACTGCGGGCGCGCGAGCGCGGGATCCCGCTGTACCTGGAGGCGAGCGTTCCGGTCGGCCGGCGGGAAGTCCCGGGCGGTTCGGGGCCGGAGAGCCCCTAGCTTTGGGTCGGCCCGAGATGCGCCGCGCTCACGCAGCGGATCGCGCGCGGTGTCGGCGTACCGCGTCGCGGTTGGCGCACCGCTGGGAGCAGTAGCGCCGGCGCCCGGTGCGGGAGGTGTCGGCGAAGATCGTGGTGCACTCCGTCACGTCGCACCGCCGCAGCCGGTGCATGCCACGCCCCGCCAGGTGCAGCGCCGTACCCACGGAGAACAGCGAGAACAGCACGGAGCCGAGCGGCTTTTGGTCGTCGCGGTAGCGCAGGTGCCAGCCGGTGTCCGCGTGGTCGGTCAGGCGTGGGTAGGCGGCGGCCTCCGCCAGCATCCGGTTGACCAGCTCGGCGTGCTCGTTCTCGTCGGAGGCGTCGACGACCTTCTCCCACGCCTCCAGTGCGGCCAGGGTCCGGTCCAGGTCCCGCGGCGTGACCGGGCGCTCCACTGTCAGCCCGGCGGCCCGGCAGCGGTCCGCGAGTTCCTCGGGGCCGGCCGGGCGGTGGTTGGCCAGGTCCGCGGCCAGGTTCACGGCATCCTCGCCGTAAGGGTTGAGGTGCATAAGACCATTACACCACTGTGGACGGCATGAGTCAGCAGACGGGACACCCTCACCTCGCGACCCGCTCCAGAGAGCACACCGGCGTACGGCAGGCCGCCGATGACGACATCGCGGAGCTCGTACGCCTGCGGGCTTCGCTCTTCGACGACCTCGGCGGCGACTTCTTCAACCCCGCGTCAGCGGGCGACGATTGGCGGGGCGCCCTGGTCGCCGTACTGAAGGAGAAGCTGGCATCGGAGGACACACGGATCCTCGTCGTGGACGGCGACGCCGACGGCGACGGCGACGGCGATGACAGTGACGGCGACGGTCGGCTCGCCGCCTGTGGCATCGGCACCGTCGACCAGTGGTTCCCCGGTCCGCACTCGCGCAACGGCCGGGTCGGCCACGTCATCGGCGTGGTCACCGACCCGGCGCACCGGCGGCGAGGCCACAGCCGCGCGATCATGCGCGGGCTGCTCGGCTGGTTCCGTGAGCGGGACGTCTCCCGTGTGGACCTGTCCGCGTCGGCCGAAGGAGAGCCGCTCTATCGCGAACTCGGCTTCGTCGACCACCCCGACCCGTCGCTGTACTGGCGCCCATGACTGCCCATCAGCAAACGGCAGTTGGCGGCGCGTCGCGGTACCGGTGGACCGTCCTCGGCATCGCCACCTTCACCCAGGCCGCCGCGGCCTTCTTCGTCCAGGGCATCGGGGCCCTTGGCATCCACCTGCAGCGTGATCTGGGCCTGAGCACGGCCCAGTTGGGCCTGCTGCTCTCGGCAGTCCAACTGGTGCCGCTGGTAGGGCTGTTGGTGGCCGGAGAGCTGCTTGACCGCATCGGTGAGCGATGGGTCGTCGGGGCCGGTGCCTGTGTCGTCGGCGTGGGCCTGCTGCTCGGCAGCGCGGTGCCCGGATACGTACCCCTGCTCTGTGTCCTGATCGTCGTCGGCGCGGGATACAGCACGATCCAGCCCGGCGGGAGCAAATCGGTCGCGGCCTGGTTCGATGCCTCTCAGCGTGGCATGGCGATGGGCATCCGCCAGGCGGGGCTGCCGCTGGGCGCCGCCGTCGCATCGGCCGTACTGCCCCTCGTCGCCGAGGAGTTCGGCTGGCGGGCGACGCTCGTGGCCGGTGGGCTGATCGCGCTCCTCGGGGCAGGCGTGTTCATGGGGTTCTACCGTCGGCCGCCCACCGGTGGCGCTCCGCAGCAGGACGACGGCGGCTCGCCCACCTCGCCCCCCTCGCTCAGGGAGCAACTCGACGCCCGGATCGGGATGCTCCGCGAACCGGCCATGGTGAAGATCATGCTGTCCGGGACCAGCCTGATCACCGTGCAGTACGCCGTCGGGGTCCTGTCCGTGCTGCACCTGCACCGGACGACGTCGTTGGCGGCGGGCACGGCGGCCCTCGTCCTCGTGGTGGCCCAGGGGGTCGGCGTCGCCGGTCGTGTCTGCCTGGCGGCCTGGAGCGACCGCAGCGGCTCCGGGCGCCACGCCTCCGTCATGATCTGCATGATCGCCGTCATCGCGGGGATGGTCGCGCTCATGACGCCCGCGGGCAGGTCACCCGCCGTGGCGTGCGCCGTCTTCGTCTGGCTCGGGTTCTTCGGCTACGGCTGGTACGGCCCGTGGGTCGCCTACGTCGCCGAATCGGCACCACCGGGCAAGACGGGATTCGCCCTGGGCCTTGCCATGTCCGTCAACCAGATCGCCGTCGTGCTCGCGCCGCCGGCCCTCGGCCTGCTCATCGACGTCACGGGCAGCTTCACACCGGCGTGGGGCGTTCTCGCCGCGATGACCGCCGTGGCCCTGACGGCCATGACGGCCATGACGGCCATGACGGTCACGGCTCACGGGGAACGCCCACGCGCCGGCGCCTGACTCAGCTCGCCGCGTACTTCTGGAGGAACAGCGCCTCGGCGACCGACAGCCGCTCCAACTCCTCCGGCGAAACGCTCTCGTTGACCGCGTGGATCTGCGCCTCGGGCTCGCTGAGACCGATCAGCAGGATCTCCGCCTGCGGGTAGAGCGCGGCGAGGGTGTTGCACAGCGGGATCGATCCGCCCTGCCCCGCGTACTGCATCTCCTCGCCCGGGTACGCCTCGCCCATCGCCTCAGCCATCGCCGCGTACGCCGGGCTCGTGGTGTCCGCGCGGAACGCCTGGCCCTGCCCGATCTGCTCGGTGGTCACCTGCGCGCCCCACGGCGTGTGCGCCTCCACGTGCGCCTGCAGCAGCTTGGTGGCCTCGGCCGCGTCGACGCCCGGCGGCACCCGCAGGCTGATCAGTGCCCGCGCGCCCGCCTGCACGGACGGCGTCGCGCCGACCACCGGCGGGCAGTCGATGCCGAGCACGGTGACGGCAGGGCGGGCCCAGATGCGGTCGGCGACCGTGCCCGCACCGATCAGCTCGACGCCGTCGAGGACCTTGGCGTCCTTGCGGAAGGCGTCCTCTTCGTACTGAAGGCCGTCCCACACCTCGTCCCCGGTGAGCCCGTCGACCGTCGTCGAACCGTCCTCGGCGCGCAGCGAGTCGAGCACCCGCACCAGCGCCGCGAGCGCGTCGGGGGCCGCGCCGCCGAACTGCCCCGAGTGCAGATTGCCCCCCAGGGTGTCGACGCGGACGCGTACGAGGGTCATGCCGCGCAGGGTCGCGGTGACCGTCGGCAGACCGACCCGGAAGTTGCCGGCGTCGCCGATGACGATCGTGTCGGCCGTGAGCAGGTCCGGGTGCTGCTCGGCGTACCGCTCGAGACCGCCCGTGCCCATCTCCTCCGAACCCTCCGCGATCACCTTCACGGTCACCGGGACGCCGCCGTTCGCCTTCAGGGCGCGCAGCGCGAGCAGGTGCATGATCATGCCGCCCTTGCAGTCGGCGCTGCCGCGGCCGTACCAGCGTCCTTCGCGCTCCGTCAGCTCGAACGGCGGGGTCGTCCACGCCGCCTCGTCGAGCGGCGGCTGCACGTCGTAGTGCGCGTAGAGCAGGACGGTGGGCGCGCCCTCCGGGCCGGGCAGCACGCCGTACACGGACTGGGTGCCGTCGGGGGTGTCGAGCAGCGCCACGTCCTGGAACCCCTCGGCGCGCAGCGCGTCCGCCACCCAGTTCGCGGCGGCCTCGCTCTCGCTCCTGGGGAACTGGTCGAAGTCCGCCACCGACTTGAAGGCCACCAGTTCAGTGAGCTCCGCCTTCGCCTTCGGCATGAGCGAGGCGACGGTCTCGGCGATCGGATTCGGCGACATGGGCACGCTCCTCGTAGGTGCGACGTTGTACGGGTGTGGGTGCTGTGATCCTCCCACAGGAGGGGGTCGGGGGTGCCCGCCGTAGGATGCTTTGGAAAGCGCGGCCAACAGCTGGATCGGGAGCGGTAGACCAACGTGAGCAGCGAGAACTCAGCGGACGACGCGCAGTACGTGTGGGACGTCGTCGTGGTGGGAGCAGGGCCCGCGGGGGCGTCGGCGGCCTACGCGGCTGCGGTCGCGGGACGCAGCGTCCTCGTCCTGGAGAAGGCCGAACTGCCCCGCTACAAAACGTGTGGCGGCGGCATCATCGGCCCGTCGCGCGACGCACTGCCGCCCGGTTTCGAACTGCCCTTCAGGGACCGGGTGCACGCGGTGACGTTCTCCCTCGACGGCAAGTTCGCCCGCACCCGACGCTCGAAGCAGATGCTCTTCGGGCTCATCAACCGCTCCGAGTTCGACCAGCAACTGGTCGAGCACGCGCAGAAGGCGGGCGCCGAGGTGCGTACGGGCGTCACCGTCGCGCGCGTGGAGCAGCACGGCTCCGCGGTGCCCGACCGGCGCACCGTCGCGGTCGTCCTGCAGAGCGGCGAGACGGTCCTCGCCCGCGCGGTCGTCGGCGCCGACGGCAGTGCGAGCCGCATAGGAGCGCATGTCGGGGTGAAGCTCGACCAGGTGGACCTTGGTCTTGAGGCCGAGATCCCGGTGCCGGCGAGCGTCGCCGAGGACTGGGCGGGCCGGGTGCTCATCGACTGGGGCCCCATGCCCGGCAGTTACGGATGGGTGTTCCCCAAGGGGGACACGCTCACCGTCGGCGTGATCTCCGCGCGCGGGGAAGGCGCCGCCACCAAGCGGTACTTGGAGGACTTCATCGCACGCCTCGGCCTCGCCGGCTTCGAGCCGAGCATCTCCTCGGGCCATCTGACGCGCTGCCGCAGCGACGACTCGCCGCTCTCGCGCGGCCGGGTCGTGGTGTGCGGTGACGCGGCGGGGCTCCTGGAGCCGTGGACCCGCGAAGGCATCTCCTTCGCCCTGCGATCGGGGCGTCTTGCGGGGGAGTGGGCGGTGCGGATCGGCGAGGCGCACGACGCGGTCGACGCCCGCCGCCAGGCCCTGAACTACGCCTTCGCCGTCAAGGCGGGCCTCGGTGTCGAGATGAGCGTCGGGCGGCGCATGCTGACCGTCTTCGAGCGCCGCCCCGGCGTGCTGCACGCGGCGATCACCGGCTTCCGGCCCGCGTGGAACGCGTTCGCGAGGATCACCCGTGGCTCGACGACACTCGGCGAGCTGGTGCGGAACCATCCGCTGGCGGGGCGTGCGCTTTCCGCCATAGACCGGTAGCCGGGGGCTCGTAGAGGGCTCGTAGAGGGCTCGTAACCTCCGGAATTGGCAGGACTTGAGGCTCGGCCGCCTGTGGGTGGCCGGGCCTCATTTCGTGACGGTGATCCGGAAGACGGGGTGGTCCGCCGCGGCCGCCTCGATCTCCGCGTCCGTCGACTTGGCGGTGACGCCCTTGAAGTACTGGTTGACCTCCCAGCCCCACTTCTCCAGATAGCCGCGGAGCACCGGCAGCTTCTCGGCGTCGGGGATCTCCACCGCGGTGAACGCACGGACCTTGCGCCCGACCCGCAGCTCCCCGCCGCCCGCCGCCCGCATATTGCGCACCCACTGGGAGTGCCCGCGGGCCGAGACCAGGTACTGCCCGTCTTCGTACGTGAACGGGTTGACCGGTACGCGCTGCAGCTGGCCGCTCTTGCGGCCGCGTACGGAGAGCTCGGCGGACCCCATCAGGCTGATGCCGCGCCGCGCCAGCCAACCGATCACGCCGTTGAGCCGGACGTTGAGGGGGCTGCCCTTGAGGTAGTAGGGGGAGGGGGAGGCGGGGGAGGGCGAAGACATGGTGGCCACCTTGGTTGGAAGCGATTCCGAGAGCAGTGCTCTCGCTTTAGAGCAGTGTGCACGAGATCGGTGATCCAAAGCAAGAGCAGTGCTCTCGAAAGTGTGAAGTGCTCTCGTTTCGGCGCACTGCTCTGTATGCGTGGCACACTGCCTGCATGAGTAGTGCCACGAGCGGAGCCAGGGCCCGCGCCCGAGTCGAAGTCACCGCAGCCATCAAGGACGAGGCGCGCAGACAGCTGGCGGGTGATGGCGCGGCCAAACTGTCACTGCGGGCGGTGGCCCGCGAGCTCGGCATGGTGTCCTCCGCGCTCTACCGCTACTTCCCCAGCCGCGACGAGCTCCTGACCGCCCTCATCATCGACGCCTACGACTCCCTCGGCGCGGCCGCGGAGGCCGCGCACGCCGAGGTGGCGACATCCGCGCCCGTGCGGCGGTGGACGGTGACCTGCGAGGCTGTCCGCTCCTGGGCCCTGGCGCACCCCCACGAGTACGCCCTCATCTACGGCTCGCCCGTGCCGGGCTACAGCGCGCCCCAGTCCACCGTCGAAGCCGCCGCGCGCGTGGGCCTTCTGCTGATCGGGATCGTGCGCGACGCCCACCGGGCGCGCGGTGTCGCGGTGCGGAAGCTGCCCGCCGGGCTGCGTTCCGAGGCCGAGCGGATGGCCGCGGATCTCGCCCCCGATCTGCCGCCGGCGGTGATCGCGGCGATGGTCGCGGCGTGGGCGCAGCTCTTCGGGCTCGTGGGCTTCGAGGTGTTCGGGCAGTTCAACCGCGTCGTCGAGGACCGCTCGGAGTTCTTCTCGTACGCGGCCACGCAACTCGCCCATGGTGTGGGGTTGTTGGAGCAGGAGTAGCAGGAGTAGCAGGAGTAGCAGGAGTAGCAGGAGTAGCAGGAGTAGCAGGAGTAGTAGGAGTAGCAGGCGTGGCAGAAGCCCCAACTGTCCCGCACCACACCCGAGTTGACCGTCGGCGTGGGTGGCCAGGAGGAGATCTCCCGGCAGGTCGGCGAGCAGGCCCGCACCGACTTCCTGCGCGCCGAGATCCTCGCCCTGCCCGCCGTGGTGCTCCTGCTGATCCTCGTCTACCGGCGCACGGTCGCGGCGCTGCTCACCGTAGGCGTCGGCCTGCTGTCCGTCGTGGGCACGCTCGCGGGCCTGCGGGGATCGCGCAGTTCACCGCGGTGTCGACATTCGCGGCCAACCTCGCGCTCGTCCTCGGCAGCCTGGGGCTCGGCATTGACTACGGCCTCTTCGTCATCAACCGCTACCGCGAGGAGCGGCACGCGGGCCTGCCGCAGGACGACGCGGTGGTCCGGGCGACCTCCGCCGCCGGGCGCACGGTGATCTTCAGCGGGGCCACGGTGGCGGTCTCGCTCAGCGCGCTGCTGGTCTTCCCGTTCTTCTTCCTGAGCTCGTTCGCGTACGCAGGTGTCCTCGTCGTGGTCACCGCGGTGGCCGCAGCGCTGCTCCTGCTGCCCGCCGCCCTCGCCTGCTGGGGGCACCGCGTGGAGCGCCCGCAGGCCGAGGCGAGCGGCATCTGGCAGCGGATCGCAGGCCTACGCCGCCGAACTCTCCGGTATCCAGGGCGTGTTCCAGGTCGACGCGCCCACCGGCCGCTACCGGGACGGCCGTCGCACCGCCCCATCGGGCATCCCGCACCGCGACGGCGGCGCACGTCTGGCCGTCGTCCCGGCCCAGGCGGCGATGTACGGCGACGTCCCCGCCTTCGTCGAGCGGATCCGCGACACCCGGGCGCCCGCTCCCGCCCTGGTCGGCGGCTATCCGGCCGAGACCACCGACTTCCGCGCCACCCTCCTGGAGCGGCTTCCGTACGCCGTCGGCCTGATCCTCCTTGCCACCTTCGGCGTCCTCTTCCTGATGACCGGAAGCCTGCTCCTGCCTGCCAAGGCGACCGTGCTCAATCTGCTCAGCCTGTCGGTGATGTTCGGCTGTCTGGTGTGGGTCTTCCAGGAGGGGCATCTGTCGGGGCTGCTCGGCTGCACCCCCACCGGGTCGATCGAGCCGAGCATCCCGGTCCTTATGTTCTGCGTCGCCTATGGCTTGTCGATGGACTACGAGGTGTTCATGCTGGCCCGCATCAAGGAGGAGTACGAGCGGGTCGGCGACACCGAGGCGGCGGTCGCCGCCGGGATCCGGCGCAGCGCTCCGCTGATCACCGCGGCGGCCGGGATCCTCGCGCTCGCCTTCCTTTCGTACGCGACGGGAGGCGTCGTCTTCCTCAAGGAACTCGGCGTGGGCACGGCCCTGACGATCCTCGTGGACGCCACGCTCATCCGCGTCGTGCTGCTGCCCGTCGCCATGCGGCTCGCGGGCCGCGCCAACTGGTGGGCGCCGGGCCCCCTGCGCAGACTGCACCGCCGCTTCGGCCTGCGGGAAGAGGCTCCCACCCCCGAGGTACTCCAGCGGGAGTACGCGTGATCGCCACGCACGGCTGACGCCCGGCGGCCACCGTGCGGTCTAGCGTGGCCGACATGGACGAGCAGCGCGAACACAGGCGCGGCGGTCCGCTCCTGCCCTGGGGCGGACCGCCGATGTGGCGGCATGGCCCGCCCTGGTGGAACCAACGGGACGAGGCGGCCGAGGGCGGCAGGCTGCCGTGGCTGACGACGCTCTTCCTCACCGTGTTCGTGCAGGTCGGTTCCAAGTTCGCCGCGGAGGGCCAGCTCGACCGTGAACCACTCGACCCGATCGCCCGGCTGATCCTGCTCGCCGGCACGGCCTCGCTCCTGCTGCGCCACCGCCACCCCGTCCCCGTGGCGTACTTCACGGCCGGGACCGCGCTGCTCTACCTGGGGGCCGGATACCCGTACGGCCCGGTCCTGATCACCGTGGCGGTCGGCTGCTTCGCCGCGGTGGTCTCGGGGCATCGGCGGGCGGCGTGGGGGGCCGTCGGCATGCTGTGGGCGGGCCATCTGCTGGTCGCGCACTGGCTGTACCGGTGGTTGCCACCGGACGGCGACAACGCGCGGACCTGGGGGGAGGAGACCGTCGTCGCCGTCTGGGTCGTCGCGATCATCGCGGTGTCCGAGCTGGCCCGCGTACGCCGTGAGCAGTGGATGAAGGAGCGCGCCGAGCGCGCGCAGGCCGCCAAGCGGCGGGCCGACGAGGAGCGTCTGCGCATGGCGCGCGAACTGCACGACGTCCTCGCGCACAGCATCTCCGTCATCAACGTCCAGGCGGGCGTCGGGCTCGCCCTGCTCGACTCCGACCCTGAGCAGGCGCGCACCGCGCTGACCACCATCAAGGCCGCCAGCAAGGAGGCGCTCGGGGAGGTGCGCCAGGTCCTCGACACCTTGCGTGCGCCCGGTGACGCGCCGCGCGCCCCTGCGCCCGGCCTGGACCGGCTGCCCGAACTGGTGCAGCAGGCGGCGAGTACGGGCCTCACGGTCGACGTCGACACCCAGGGGCGGGCGGTGAAGCTGCCGCCCGGCGCCGATCTGGCCGCCTTCCGGATCGTCCAGGAGGCCCTGACGAACGTCGTACGGCACTCCGGATCGCGGCACGCGCGCGTGCTTGTGCGCTACGAGAAGACGGCGCTCACCCTGCGGGTGGACGACGACGGGCCCGCCACCGGCGCGGACGCGGGCGGCAGCGGCAACGGTCTTGCCGGGATGCGGGAGCGTGCCGCCGCCCTGGGTGGCACGATCGAGGCGGGCCCGCGCCCCGACGGAGGCTTCCGGGTCACAGCGGTACTGCCCACCGGCACGCAAGCTCAGGAGAACGAGTGATGATCCGCGTACTGCTCGCCGACGACCAGTCCCTTGTCCGGGCCGGTTTCAAGGCGCTGCTCGATGCCCAGCGTGACATCGAGGTCGCGGGCGAGGCGGCGGACGGCGAGGAGGCGGTCCGCATGGTGCGCGAACTGCGCCCCGACGTCGTCCTGATGGACATCCGCATGCCGCTGCTCGACGGGCTCGCCGCGACCCGCAGGATCACCGACGAGCCGGACCTGAACGGCGTCAAGGTGGTCATGCTGACCACCTTCGAGCTCGACGAGTACGTCTTCGAGGCGATCCGCGCGGGAGCCTCGGGCTTCCTGGTCAAGGACACCGAGCCCGAGGAACTGCTGCGTGCCGTGCGCGCGGTGGTCGACGGCGACGCGCTGCTCTCGCCGGGGGTGACACGCCGCCTCATCGCCGAGTTCGCGGCGCGCTCCAAGGAGCCCGCGGCCGCCGAGCCGCTCGCTGAACTCACCGAGCGGGAGCGGGAGGTGATGGCGCTGGTCGGCATCGGCCTCTCGAACGAGGAGATCGCCCGCCGCCTGGTCGTCAGCCCGCTCACCGCCAAGACCCATGTGAGCCGCACGATGGTGAAGCTCGGCGCCCGTGACCGCGCCCAACTGGTGGTCCTGGCCTACGAGTCGGGCTTGGTACGGCCCGGCTGGCTGGGCTGAGCAGTTCTGGACTGGTCCACTCTGAGCTGCTCAGCCCTGCGCCGACCCGCCCGCCGGTGCCGCACGAGGATCGTCACCACGGACGCCACGAAGACCGTGGCCGCGACGACCGCGCCGACGCGGTTGAGGGTGTGCTCCGAGGGTGACGTCACACCGAAGAAGTGGACCGGCGCCGTCACCGCGATGAATGCGGCACCCGCGAGGCTCGTCGCGACGAACAGCGCGAAGCCGATCTCGACGGTGGCCTCGTCCCGCTCGGCCTGTGTGCGTCGCCCCATACCCCGAGTGTCAGGGGTGCGCCTCCGGCGGGCAAGGAACTGCCCACCGGAGGCCGGGAGTTGATGTCCCCGCACGGTCAGTCGCGGGCGGCCACCGGCTCCCGCTCGTCCTCCCGGGACGCTTCCCGGGACACTTCCTGGGCCGGCGACTTGGAGACGACGACCGACTCCGGCGTACGACGCGTCCGCAGCCCGGTGAGGGTGATCAGGAGTCCGGCGACCGCGATCGCGGTGACCACGATCAGGCCGGGCCGGTAGCTGTCGAGCACGGCCTGCGGCGAGGAGCCCGCCCCGTCGCCGGCGGCGGTGATCACGGCGGTCACGACGGCGAGGAAGATCGCGCCGCCCACCTGGATCGAGGTGTTCAGAAGCCCCGACACCATGCCCTGCTCGTCGTCGTCCACGCCGTTGGTGGCCTGGATGTTGAGCGACGGGAAGACCAGGGCGCAGGCGAAGCCGAGCAGGATCATCGACGGCAGGACCATGGACGTGTAGGACGGGGTCAGGGTGACCCGCAGGAAGAGCACGTACGAGGCGACGAGCAGCGCGAAGCCCGCCACGATGACCCGCGGGGTGCCGAACCGGTCGATGACCGAGCCGACCTTCGTCGAGGAGAGCGCGACGAGCGCGCCGGCCGGCAGGAAGGCGAGCGCCGTCTCCAGGGCCGACCAGCCGAGCAGCGACTGGAAGTACTGCGTGGCGAGGAACTGGAAGGAGACATAGCCGCCGAAGAACGTCATCGCGCCGATCTGCGCCCGGAGTTGAGGTCCGGAGCGCAGCACGCCGAGGCGGATCAGCGGGCTCGGGGTGCGCAGTTCGATGCGTACGAAGACGGCGAGGAGCACGGCGGCGACGAGGAACGACAGGAGCGTGCGGGCCGAAGCCCAGCCGGCTTCCGGGGCCTCGACCACGGTGAAGACGAGCAGCAGCATCGTCGCCGTGCCGGTGACGGCGCCCGGCACGTCGTATCCGCCGGTGTTCTTCTCGCGGGCGCTGCGCGGGATCAGCTTGAGGCCGGCGACCAGCGCGATGACGGCGATGGGCGCGGGCAGCAGCATGGTCAGGCGCCAGCTGGCCTCGGTGAGCAGGCCGGACAGGACAAGGCCCATGGAGAAGCCGGTGGCCGCGCAGGTGGTGTAGATGGTGAGCGCGCGGTTGCGGACCGGGCCCTCGGCGAAGGTCGTCGTGATGATGGAGAGGCCGGCGGGCGCGGTGAACGCGGCGCTCAGCCCCTTGATGAAGCGGCTCGCGATCAGCAGCGGGCCCGAGTCGACGAATCCGCCGAGCAGTGAGGCGAGCGCGAAGACGGCGAGCGCGATCAGGAAGACCCTGCGCCGTCCCAGCAGGTCGGCGGCGCGGCCGCCGAGCAGAAGGAGGCCTCCGTAGCCAAGGATGTAGCCGCTGACGACCCACTGCAGGGTCGAGGTGGAGAGGTTCAGTTCGGAGCCGATGGAGGGCAGGGCGACGCCGACCATCGATACGTCGAGTGCGTCGAGGAACATCGCGGCGCAGAGCACGAGGAGAGTGCCCCACAGGCGCGGGGACCAGCGCTCCGGGGACGCGGAGTCAGCTGTGAGCGGAGAAGTCATGCGCAGCACAGTACATGCACATGCATTGACTGCAAGTGCATTTAATTCCGATGCAACAATGGGGGCTTTTTCTGCTACCGTGCGATGTCATGGCGGCGAAAACGGCCGAGCAGGCGCTCGTGGACCAATGGCGCGACATCCTCGCGGTGCACGCACGCACTCTGTGCGAACTCGACCGCGCCCTGCATGAGCACGGCCTCGGGGCGAGCGACTTCGAAGTTCTCGACGTGCTGTCCGAGAGCGCAGCGGAGGACGGCAGCGGCGCCTACCGCGTCCAGGAGATCGCGGGCCGGGTGCATCTGAGCCAGAGCGCGCTGTCCCGCCTCGTCGGCCGCCTGGAGAAGGACGGCCTCGTGGAGCGCGGGATGTGCAGCGAGGACCGGCGCGGCGTACGGGTGTGCCTCACGGAAAAGGGGCGCGCGCTGCACACGCAGGTGCGGCCGCTGCAGCGCGAGGTCCTGGGCAGGATGCTGACGGAGCCCGGCTCCCGGTAGCCCTCCGGGGGCTTTATATGTGGTTATGCGCCATACGCCGTTATACGCCGGACGTTTCCTGCCACAGCGCGGCGAGCGCGGAGTCACCGTCGATGTGCGGGAAGTTCGCGCGGTTCCACAGCGCCAGGTACAACTGAGCGGCGGCCCCGGACAGCTCGCAGTCGACGTCCTCGGTGCCGCCTCGCTCGGTGACGGGCGGCTCCGCGGAGAGCCGCACGGTCCACGCGGCGTCCGCGTCCGTGACCCGTACGCGCAGTCGGCTGGGCTTCTCGACCCGCACCCTGCTGCGCGAGCGGGAGTGGAACCCGCGGAGCAGCTCATCGATCCCGTCCACGGCGAACTCCGTACCGATCGGCGACGGAGTGCCCCCGAGCGCGGACTCGGCGTCCACGCGATGAACCGTCGTCTCGTTCGCCTGCCGCCGCGCCCAGAACGCGAGCGGCGATGGCGCGGGCAGAAACGCCCAGCACTGTACGTCGGGCGATGCGGCCCGGAGCGTGCCGACCAGGTCGGCGTGCGCCTGCCGGTACCAGTCGACCAGGACGGGGCCGTCAAGGTCGGGCGGGTCACCCATCGGCCGGGGCGAGCCGCACTCCTCGGCGACGAACGCCGCGGCCCAGCGGTGCACGACCCCCGTGTGCCGCAGCAGATCACGCACTTGCCAGCCGGGGCAGGTGGCCACCTCGGCAGCCGTGCCCGCCGTTTCGGCGGCGCCTGCAAGCAACTTGCCCTCGGCGTCCAGAATGTGAAGGTGCTGGGAGATCTCCATGCGGGGATTGTGCCGGATGGAGTGCGCTCGACGGGTCAGGTCTTGCGGACGGCGCTGGTGAAACCGGCGACGAAGAGGGCGACGAAGGCCCAGGCGCAGGCTTGGAGGGTCCATCCGGTGGCGGTGAGCGCCTGACCCGCTGCCGTGCCGGTGGTGGTGCAGTCGCTGCGGGCGCCGGTCTTGATCAGTGGCAGGCCGAAGTCGAGGCCGACGCCGATGCGGTCGACCGTGCTGCAGCGGACGGCAGTCGCATCCTTCGGGACGGTGCGGGAGAGTCCGCCGTGGGCGCCGGGGCCGAGCACGGCGAGGAACACCGCGGCGAGGACGATGGCCGGGAGGCCGAGCAGGGCACGCCAGGGCTGATATCCGTAGCCGCGAGTGAGCCACGTCAGTCGGCTCCAGGCCCGTTCGGCGGGGCCGGTGGCCGTCCTGCGCAGCTGGTCGTGCCGCTGCGCGATGAGCACCGCACGGGCGGTCCCGGTCGTGTCCGGCGGCCCGCTGGGCGGCGGCCAACTGCTGGTAGGGCTGCGGCGCGTAGTACGGAGTGGCTTCGCGCAGCAGGTCCAGCCAGACCTGCCAGCTCTCCGCGAGGGTGCCGTACTCAAGCCCGTCGACGTCCAGGCGGTGCGACGGGTCGGGGTGTTCCAGGCGGGTCGGGGCGAAGTCCAGGGTGCCGCTGATGCGTACCCCGGGAAGCTGGATCGTCGGAAACTGTCCGCCGCCCAGCGCCTCGAAGCCACGGCGCAGGAGAGCGTTTCCGTCGACCCGCAGATCGTGGAACACGCCCTTCCCGGTGGCACGCGGCGAGGTCACCCCGATCACGCTCACACCGGCCGAACCCGCCCACGACGGCGAGGACTTGAAGGCGAAGGTGACGTCCCTGACCCTCACCCCGCACAACGACGGCCGTGCGGGTGTTGCCGTTCGGTGACATGGGGGACAGGGCTGTGACACGGGAGAGGGCAACGCACTTGGGGGGTAGCGGGTCGTATGGGGCAAAGGCGGCGCGGGCCGCCGCTGCCCCCAACGGGCAGGCCGACCAAGTGATCCGGGGAACCTCATGAGGATGAGTGTGCGCACGAACAAGGGACTGATCGCCGCGGCCGCGGCGCTGGCCGTGTCAGGGGTCGCCATGGCGGCGGTGCCGGCTTCCGCGGCCGACACGCCGCGTTTCCTGGCGCCCTCCGAGCTGCCGCCGCACGCGGCGTCGGAGTGGTTCGCGGGCCCGGTGACGGCCGGCCAGCCCGACCCGCTGCCGATGTGCGTCGGCGAGGCACTTCCGTCGACGTCCGTGCACCGGGCCTACCGCACGGACTACGACACCGGAGCGCTGCAGGTGACGGTGGTCGAGCGCAGCGAGCGGCGGGCGAAGGAGTTCGCGGCCCTCCTGCGCGGGAAGCTCGACGGGTGCGCGAAGAAGGTGATGAAGGAGGACCCCGGTACCACCGCGAAGCAGAAGTACTACGGCAAGGTGAACGTCGAAGAGGGAGCCCACGTCTACGGCGTCCACACCGTGACGTCGTGGGGTGCCTCCGACATCAACCTGTTCTCGGTGGGCCGGGACGGCGCGACGGTGACACTCGTCACCTGGGGTCAGATGGGCGGCTTCGCGGACGCCCAGGTGTCCGACTTCAAGACCACGACGGCCACGGCCGTCAACAAGCTCTACTGACCTGTTCCGGCGGGACGCGCCGGGCGTCCCGCACTGGAACGGGGCAGGTATTCCGGCCACGCATGGTGCGGCTGGTCGCTCCACCGACCGTAAGGAGAGACGCAGGCGCCCCGTCATAGGGTGCTGGCACTCCACCCGGCAGCGTTGCCGGGCTTTCGGAACGGGAAGGCCATATGACCATGGATACAAAGGCGTACATCGAGGATGTCTACGGCCAGATCTGCCGGCGCAGCGCGGGGGAGGGGGAGTTCCATCAGGCGGTGGACGAGGTGCTGCGCTCCCTCGAGCCGGTGCTCGAGCGGCATCCGGAGTACGTGGACGCGGGGATCGTGGAGAGGATGTCCGAGCCGGAGCGGCAGGTCATGTTCCGGGTGCCGTGGGTCGACGACCAGGGCGTTGTGCGCGTCAATCGCGGCTTCCGGGTGGAGTTCAACAGTGCGCTCGGGCCCTACAAGGGCGGCCTGCGGTTTCATCCGAGCGTCAATCTCGGCATCGTCAAGTTCCTTGGGTTCGAGCAGATCTTCAAGAACGCGCTGACGGGGATGGCGATCGGCGGCGGCAAGGGCGGCGCCGACTTCGATCCCAAGGGCCGCTCGGACGGCGAAGTGATGCGGTTCTGCCAGGCCTTCATGACCGAGCTGTACCGGCACCTGGGCGAGCACACCGACGTGCCCGCCGGGGACATAGGCGTCGGGGCCCGTGAGATCGGCTACCTCTTCGGCCAGTACAAGCGGATCACCAACCGTTACGAGTCAGGGGTCCTGACCGGCAAGCCGGTGGCCTGGGGCGGTTCGCACGCCCGTACCGAAGCCACCGGTTACGGCACCGTCTACTTCGCCCAGGAGATGCTCGCCACCCGCGGCCAGAGCTTCGAGGGACGCCGGGTCGTGGTCTCGGGCTCCGGCAATGTCGCCGTCTACGCCATCGAGAAGGTGCACGCCCTGGGCGGCCGCGTGATCGCCTGCTCCGACTCCTCCGGCTACCTCGTCGATGAGGAGGGCATCGACCTTGACCTTCTCAAGGACATCAAGGAGGTGCGCAGGGAACGCATCTCCGCGTACGCCGATGCCAAGCCGACCGCACGCTTCTCCGCCCGCGGCACGGTGTACGACGTCCCCTGCGATCTCGCGCTGCCGTGCGCGACCCAGAACGAACTGCGGCGCGACGACGCCGCGGCTCTGGTCAAGAACGGTGTGATCGCCGTCGCAGAGGGAGCCAACATGCCCTGCACGCCCGAGGCCGTCGAGGTGTTCCGCGAGGGCGGAGTGCTCTTCGGCCCCGGCAAGGCCGCGAACGCGGGCGGCGTGGCCACCTCCGCCCTGGAGATGCAGCAGAACGCCGCCCGTGACACCTGGAGCTTCCAGCAGACCGAGTCCCGGCTCGCCGCGATCATGCGGGACGTCCACGCCCAGTGCCGCGAGACCGCCGAGACCTACGGCGCCAATGCGGACGACTACGTCCTCGGCGCCAACATCACCGGCTTCCTCCGGGTCGCGGACGCGATGACCGCGCAGGGAGTGGTCTAGGTCAGCGCCTGGTCCTGCCGCTATCGGCCAGGACCTGAGGTGACGGGGGGCACCTCGTGCGTGTCCCGGGCGGCCAGGTCGTCGACTTGGCCGCCCGGGAGCGTCAACCAGCGCTGAGCCATGACCCACCTCGCCGGGACGCCTGTTCTCCGTCCGACAAGTGGCGATAAGTGGCTGCAATCGGCAACCACGGAGTTCGTCAACCCCCTGTGTCGGCTTGGGCTGTCCAGGATCCTGGGGACGAGTCCGACATCGACGTCCCGGGAACCGCATCGAGGAGATCCATTGGGCGCGCCGCCGTACGAGAGGCCTTCTCCCCGGACTACGCGCCGGGTCCTTCTCGGCTATGTGCGGCCCCACCGCCCCGCCTTGGCCGTCGGCGGCCTGCTGGGCCTGGTCGCCGGGGCCACGGGCCTGGTCCTGCCGTTGGCGGCGAAGCGTCTGCTGGACAACCTCGCGCAGGACCGGGCCGTGGCCGGTGCCCTACTGGCCATGACTGTGCTGGTCGTGGCCAACGCGGCGGTCGGGGCGCTGGGCAGCTATGTGCTCTCGCGTACCGCGGAGTCCGTGGTCCTGACGGCCCGTAAGGGACTGGTATCCCACCTGCTGCGCCTGCGGGTGCCGGCGGTGGACCGCGTGGAACCGGGTGACCTGATGGCCCGGGTCACCGCGGACACCACCCTGCTGCGCCAGGTCACCACCGAATCGCTGGTCGGTGGAGTCACCGGCACCCTCACCCTGGCGGCGACCCTGGTGATGATGGGGCTGCTGGACGCCGTGCTGCTTGGAGTCACTCTGGCCGTGTTCGTCCTCGCCGGTGCGGTGATCGGTCTGGTCGTGCCGCGGATCAACCGGGCCAGCCACCGGGCCCAGGAGTCCGTCGGCCTCATGGGCGCCGAGCTGGAGCGCGCGCTCGGGGCGCTGCGCACCGTCAAGGCGTCGGGCGCCGAAGACCGCGAGGAGGAGCGCATCCACCAAGCCGCCGCCCAGGCGTGGCGGGCCAGCGTGCGGGCCGCGAAATGGACGGCGCTGGCCGGAAACACCGCCGGTCTTGCCGCACAGACGGCCTTCCTGACGGTGCTGGGTGTCGGCGGCGCCCGAGTGGCTTCCGGAAGCGTCGCCGTGGGTACGCTCGTCGCGTTCTTGTTGTACGTGTACTACCTGATCCCGCCGGTCAATCAGCTGGTGGGGGCGGTCGCCGACTACCAGGTCGGAGCCGCCGCGGTCGCCCGCATCCAGGAGGCCCACCAGCTGCCGGCCGAGTCCGGCGACCCCGTGGCCGACCTGCCCCGGCCCGGCACACCACCAGCCGCGGTCGTCTTCGAGCAGGTGCGCTTCCGCTACCGACCAGAACTTTCCGACGTGCACCACGGCGTCAGCTTCACCATCCCGCCACGCGGCATGACCGCTTTCGTCGGCCCCTCCGGCGCGGGCAAGACCACCGTGTTCTCCCTCATCGAAAGGTTCTACGAGGCCGACTCCGGCCGCATCCTCCTGGACGGCAAGGACGTCAAGAACTGGCCGATCGCGCAACTGCGCGCCGCGATCGGCTACGTAGAACAGGACGCGCCCGTGCTGTCCGGCACCCTGCGCGAGAACCTCCTCATCGGTGCGCCGCACGCCGATGAACAGCATCTTCGCCAAGCGCTGCGCACCACGCGCCTGGACACCATGGTCGCCGGGTTCCCCGAAGGATTGGACACCCGCGTCGGCCACCGCGGCACCCGTCTTTCGGGAGGCGAACGCCAGCGCGTGGCCATCGCCAGGGCGCTGCTGCGCCGCCCCCGGCTGCTGTTGCTGGACGAGGCCACCTCACAACTCGACGCGGTCAACGAAGCAGCGCTGCGCGAGACCGTCGCCGAGGCGGCCCACGCCACCACGGTCCTCGTGGTGGCGCACAGACTGTCCACCGTGACCATGGCCGACCGCATCGTGGTGATGGACACCGGCCGCGTCAAGGCCGTGGGCACGCACGCCGAACTCCTCGTCGCCGACCCGTTGTACGGGGAACTGGCCGCCACCCAGTTTCTGGCCACCGACTGAGCGCCGCACCAGGACGGCCGGCGGCCTGCCCTGTCCCAGGACCGCGGGACGGATGTCGGCCCCGGCAGGCCCCCACCGCATCGCCTGCCAGAGATGTGTGCTTCCAGGTGCTCGCGCAGGGCCGGATACGGCCTTTCGCGCGCCTTGCCGGGGCAGGACGGTGGAGGCCGGACACACCCACTTGCGACGAGCAAGGAGATGGCCATGGAACACGACACGGGCAAGGAAACGATCACGAAACGGCCCTACGTGGAGCCTGAGGTCGAGGAACTGGGCACGGTCGAGGAGCTGACGGCCATGGGTGGCCTGCTCTTACACGACAACCCGGCCCACCGCGTGCTGCTGTGAACCCGCTTCCCTCCCCGGGGGGCAGGCATGCCCGGGGAGGGAGCCGTAGTGGGGGAGGGAGCCGTAGCGACGGACAACGCACTTCGCGCGTACGGAGGGGAGCGTCCGGTGACGGGCACGGGGTCTGTTCTGGTCGGGGACTACACGGGTTGTTGCGGGCAGGTTCATTTCGGTGATGCCGACTCCCGCGTCACCTACGTGGCCGCCCCTTTTGGACAACGCCCGGCACCTCCTGAAACGGGCCGCCTCGCCGTGCAGTGGCATGCAGCACCGGACGCTCCTCGGCTTCCGGCCCCTGCGGACCGGGAGCGGCTGCTGCTGTCCGGACCTGTCATGGGGCCGGTGACGCCTGACCGGGCACGGCAGATGGCCTCCGCCCTCAAGAACGCCCGCTACGCCGAACTGGCGCGGCTGCCCGGAGACTTGGCCGGCTGCCTGGTGACCGAGCACAGAGTCTTTCTCTTCCGGAGCGCCACCAGCCGGGAAGGTCTCCTCTATCGCAGGGACGGCGCACTGCTGCGGTGGTCGACCGATCCCACCGATCTGCTCGACGGCCCGGAGGAGTTCGACCACGAGGCGATCTGGCGCTCGTGCCGCGGCGACGAGGTGTTCATCTATGACAACCTCACGCCGGTCCTGCCCGGACAGGTGGTGGTCGTCGACCGCGACCGCGTAGACGTCGTGGAGTACGACCCCATCGTCCCGCTGGAACTGCCCCGGCACACGACGATGCCGGAATACGCCGAGATTGCCTACGACTTGATTCTGCAGGCGGTGCGCCCGTACACCGGCTGCGGCCGGATCGGCATCCTGCTCAGCGGCGGTCTTGACTCCGGGGCGGTGCTCACGGCCCTGGTGGACTCCGGAGCCGACGTGGTCGCCTACCACCAGGCCACCGATGACCCTCTGGCCGATGAGTCAGCCTACGCACGGGAGGTCTGTGACCATCTGGGCGTACCCTTCGTGCCGGTCATGATGGACCACGACGAGGGCTATCTGTCCGAGAAATGGGAGTTCCCGCACCCCTACAACAACATCGCCTTCCGGTGGCAGGAGCAGATCGCCGACCGCATCGAGCGCGACGGAATCACCTTCCTGACCTGGGGCCGCGACGGTGACATGGTCTTCGGCCCGACGCGTTACGGGCTGTACGAGGTACTGCACGGCGATCTCCGCCCGCGAGAGAAGGCGGCGCTGTGCCGGGGGCTGCTGTGCTCACGCTTCGAGTCCTCCCGCATCCTCCGAAGCGCCCGTGCGTCCTCATCCGTTCTGGGCGATCTGGTGCCGACCGGGGACAACGCGCGAGCCACCGATTTCCTCACCCCGCTTCCCGGCGTGCCCGACGACCGGTTCGACGACGAGTACTCGGCCCGGGACCACTGCGTGGACCTCAGTGTCTGGCGGCCGCGGGGAATCCAACTGTGCAGTCCCTTGGGCGACAAGGGCATCCGCCGCCTCGCGGCCCGCATGCCGGACGCCTACCGGCTCCTGCCATACCAGGGGAGGCTGATCACCAAGCCGGTGCTCCGGCTGCTCCTGTCCACCCGGCTCCCGGAGAGGATCTGGCGCCGCTACGGACGGCTGTGGCTGGATTCGCCGCACAAGAACTATGCCCTCAACCACGGCCACGTACTGGCAGACCTGATCGGGCGCCCGGACGCGCACCTCATTCGGATGGGCATTGTGGATCCGCGGCAGCTCGCCCGTGTGCTGGCCGAGCCTGCGAGCCTGCGCCGCAATGCCGAACAGCTGATCTGCGCCGCCATGACCGAGCTGTTCCTGCGCGGCGACGCGCGGCGGGCCTCCGCTACGCAGAAGGGTGTTCGCGATGCCTCTCGTACGGCTGGCTGAGCACGCCGTCTTCGACGACACCGACGGCGCGGGGGTCATTCTCGACACCCACAAGGGTGTCTACCTGACGCTGAACTCGACGGCCACCCTCATGCTGCGGGCAGCCCTGCACGGCGACACCGTGGACGATGTGGTCGGCCGCCTCCGCGAACAGATCGACGCCACGGACCAGACCCTCCAATCCGGTCTTGCCAAGCTCACCGGCCAACTCCGCGACCGTGCGTTGCTGGCCGCCACGCCAGAGGGCCCCCCATGAACCGAGCCGTCACCACACCGGACGGGGAGTTCTTCCTGTCCGACCTCGACCCGGCCACCACCCCGCCACGCATCCCTTTCCGGCTGCGCGCGTACGCCGTGGGGCGCACCTTCCGCGCGCTGTGGATCTACCGTCGGCACGGCTGGTCAGTGGCGCACCTGTATCTGCGGCGGCTACGCCCCGGCCCCGGATCGGCGGTACTGGCCGCCCTCCCGGCCGGCACCGCGCTCCGGCTGGCCCGCCGGGAGGTCTTCGCCTCCCAACTGGTCCATCGCACGGTGCACCCTGACGGTCTCTGCCTGCCGCGTTCCCTCGCGCTGGCCACGTATCTGTCAGCTCTCGGACTGCCCGCTCAAGTGACCATCGCCCGCCTGCGCACCGTGGCCATGCCGAAGAACAGCTTCCACTCCTGGACCGAGCTGTACGGCGCCGTGCTCAACGACAACCCAGACGTCCGACTCGGCTACACCGTTCTGCAGCGCGTCGCCGCGTCCGAGGCGCACGCGGCGCCCCGCACGCGGGTCCGTCCATGACCAAGGGGAGCCCGTGACCGAGGCGAATACCCACATGCGGTGGTTCGAGGACAACGCGGACCATTACGAGGAGTTGGCCACGTACGCGGCCGACTTCGGGCAGCGACTGATCGACTTCGCGGATCCGGCGCCGGCGACCCGGCTCCTTGACGTGGGAGCCGGGCGCGGCGCGGCCGCCAGGGCCGCCGTGGCCCGCGGCTGCGTGGTCACCGCGATCGATGTGACACCGGCAATGGTGCGTCGGCTTGCCGCGGACGTACCGGAGATCACCGTCCGGCAGATGGACGTGACACGACTCGATTTTCCCCGCGGCTCCTTCGACACGGTTGTCGCTGCCGACGTGGTGGAGATTCTTGAGGACCCCGCGGCAGCGGTGGCCGAAATGCGCCGGGTCCTGGCACCGGGCGGGACGGTCGCCTTGTCGGTACACGGAGCCCGCGGCCGGTGGGAGTGGCTCACCCGGCTGGCCCAGGAGTTCTGGCCCGCCCCCGGCCCTGTCGCAGACGCCGCGACACCCGCGGATCCGGCCGCCCTGCTGGCCGAGGCCGGATTCATCGAGCTGACGCAACGACCGGTCGCGGCAGCCGTACAGGTGCCCAGTCCATCGGCGCTCTGGGAGCTGCTGGAGTCCCAGATGTCCATGGCCGTGGTCGAGACATTGCCGGCCGGACGCGCCGCCGAGTTCCATCGCCGCTTCTGGGCCGGCGCCGAACACATGCACGCGCACGGCGGCATCGTCCTCGACCACAACGCGATACTTCACCGCGCGATCACCCCGGCATGAGCCGGGCAGGTTTCGGAGGGTTATTGAGAACTGGTTGTCAGAGGTCGTTTCCTCTCGTCATTTGGCAACGCGACGCAGCGCCGTCCTCGTAGCCCTGCGATCGGTCAAGCTCGCCGCCCCCGTTCCGTCATCGGCGGGTGGTGAGTCCGATGAGAGCGGCGAGGCCTGCCAGTGCCGCGACGCTGGTGAGGGCGATGGGCAGGGTGAACCAGTCGGCCATGAATCCGATGGCGGGCGGTCCCAGGAGCATCCCGCCGTAGCCGAGTGTGGAGGCGGTCGCGACGCCGCTGGGTCCGGCCAGGGCGCCGGCGCGTTCGACGGCGACGGGGAAGATGTTGGCGAGTCCGAGTCCGGTGATGGCGAAGCCGAGGAGTGCCAGCCACACGGTGGGGGCGAGTGCGCCGAGGAGCATGCCTGCGGCGGCCGTGGTGCCGCCGGCCACGAGTATCGGGGTCTGGCCGAGGCGTTCGAGCAGGGTTGTTCCGGTGAGCCGGCCGATGGTCATGGCGAGGGCGAAGCAGGAGTAGCCGGCGGCTGCGATGCCCGGGGCGGCGTCGAGGTCTTGCTCGAGGTGCAGGGCGCCCCAGTCGGCGAGTGCTCCTTCGCCGAACGCCGTGCAGAGGGCGATGAGGCCGAAGACGAGGACCAGTCCGCGGGCGCGGCTGTCCAGGTGGCGCGGGGCGCCGGCCTCGTGGCGGACGTCGCTCGGCGGGGTCGGGGGTTCGAGGCGCAACAGCGTACGTCCTGCCACGGCGGTGACGATCAGGCCGATCACGGTGAGGCCGAGCAGGTGGCGCGTGGGGGACAGCGAGCCGGCGATCAGTCCGCCTAGGCCCGCGCCGACCATGCCGCCCAGGCTGAAGGCGGCATGGAAGCTGGGCATGATCGGGCGGCGCAGGGCGGCCACCAGGTCTACGGCCGCGCTGTTCATCGCCACGTTGATCCCGCCGTACGCCGCCCCAAAGATCAGCAGCACCAGGCCGAGCGCCAGTGCCGAATGCGTCAGCGGCGGCAGCGCGACGCTGAGCGGCATCAGCACTCCGCAGGCCACCGTCACCGGGTGGCTGCCGAAGCGGCGGCAGAGGCGTCCGGTCAGGGTCATCGTGATGACGGCGCCCGCCGAGACTCCGAGGAGTGCGAGTCCGAGGTCGCTGGCCGAAGCGCCGGTCTGGTCCTTGATGGCGGGGATGCGGACGACCCATCCGGCGAAGATGAAGCCGTCGAGCGCGAAGAAGACGGTGAGGGCGACACGGAGCCTGCGGAGGCCCGGGGGAGTGGCCCGCGACGCTGCGGACGTGGTTTTGTTTAGTAGCGGCACAAAGTCAGAGTAGGGGTGCACCCCGGTCGCGTACAAGGCGGTTCTTGTCGGCTCGGTGTCCGCCGCCTCCTGTCGGAGGTGCCGGGCGAGGGCGGCGGAGATGTCGGGCGAGGGCGGCGGAGGCGTCAGGGAATGGCGGCGGACGCGTCAGGCAAGGGCAGCGGAGGCGTCAGGGAATGGCAGGGGAAGGGCAGATGGCGACTGAACGGCGAGGCCGCGTACGGATCATGGGAGACTCGCCCTCATGAACGGCAAGGCTGCCCCCCGTGCCGAGGGGGATCTGTCCACGCGTACGCGCCTGGAGCGAGGGCGCGGCGCGCTCGGTCCCGCCCTTGAGCTCGTCCACACCGGACGGGCCCCGACGCGTGCCGTGCTCACCGCCGAGCTGGGCGTCACCCGCGCCACCGCGGGGGCCGTCGCCGCCGAGCTCGAGGCGCTCGGCCTGATCAGGATCGACGCACGGCCGAGCGCGCCCGCGGGCTCGCAGGGCCGGCCGTCGCACGGCCTTTCCATCGCGGACGACGGGCCGGTGGCGCTCGCCGCGCAGGTGCACTCCGACGGCTTCCGGGCGGCGCTCGTCGGGCTCGGCGGCCGGATCGTCGCCACCGCACCCGGCTGCGAGACGATCGACGCCGACCCGGCGCAGGTCCTCGGGTCCGTCATCGACGCGGGTGCCCAACTGCTGCGGGAGACCGGGCGGCGGTGCGTCGGCGCGGGCCTCGCGGTGCCGTCCGCCGTCGCCGAGCCGGAGGGCACCGCGCTCAACCCGCTGCACCTGGCGTGGCCCGCGGGTTCGCAGGTCCGCCAGATCTTCGCCGACTGCGTACGTGACGCGGGGATCGCGGGACCGGCGTTCGCCGCCAACGATGTCAACCTCGCCGCACTCGCCGAGCACCGGCACGGCGCCGGGCGCGGCGCCCGCGACCTGCTGTGCGTGGCGACCGGCCACCGGGGCGTCGGCGGCGCGCTCGTCCTCGACGGCCGTCTGCACACCGGCAGTTCGGGTCTGGCCCTGGAGGTCGGCCACCTCACCGTCAACCCCGAGGGCCGCCCCTGCCACTGCGGAAGCCGCGGCTGCCTGGACGTCGAGACGGACCCGCTGGCCTTCCTGACGGCTGCCGGCCGGGAACCGGGACCCGAGGGGCTGCTCCTGCAGGCCCGCGGTCTGCTCCGCGACGCGGCCGCGGATCCCTCGGTCCGCGCGGCGGCCGAAGAGCTGATCGACCGTCTGGGCCTGGGCCTCGCGGGCCTGGTGAACATCCTCAACCCGGACCGGATCATCCTCGGCGGCCTGCACCGCGCCCTGCTTGAGGCCGACCCCGAGCGGCTGCGTGCCGTCGTGGCCGACCGCAGCCTGTGGGGTCGCAGCGGTGGCGTGCCGATCCTGGCCTGCACCCTGGACCACAACAGCCTGGTGGGGGCCGCCGAGCTGGCCTGGCAGCCGGTGCTCGACGACCCCCTCGGGGCGCTGGGCTAGACCTTCGCGGGTTCCGCCGCCTCAACTGCGGCCGTGGCGGCGGCGGTTGGCGCTTCTCGCCGCCGCCGCTTCAGGTCGGGCAGCAGGCTGACGAGGCCGAGTGCGGCGAGGGCGGCGCCGATCCACAGGGGCGCCCGCAGTCCGAACGTATCGATGGCCGGTCCGCCGACGGACGTCGCGATGATGATGCCGAGCGTGATGAACGAGGAGTGCACGGTGTTGACCAGCGGCCGGGCGTTGCCGACGCGCTGGACGCGGGTCACGAGGGCGGGGTTCATGGTGACTCCGACCAGACCGATGCCCATCATGAACACCACGGCGGGGACGGTGAGTTGGGCGAAGGCGGCGAAGCCGAGGAGGAACGCCAGATTGAGTATCAGCCCGATGAGCAGGACCGGGATGGTGTGCTTGTCGGCGAACCGGCCCACGACGGTGTTGCCGATGACGGTGGCCGCGCCGTACGCGATGAGCAGCAGCGGAACGGTTCCCGTGGCGAAGCCGGTGACCTCCGTGAGGATCGGGTTGAGGTAGCTGAAGGCGGAGAACGTCGCGCCGATGATGAAGGTGCTGGTGGTGAGCGTCAGCCACAGCCGGGGGTTCCGGAAGGCGCCCAGCTCCTGGCGGAGGTCGCCCCCGTCGTCGGCGCGTTCCATGTGCGGCACTCCGGTGAGGGTGGCGAGCGCGGCGAGGACGGTCAGCCCCGTGATCGCCCAGAACGCGGCGCGCCAGCCCAGGTGTTCACCGATCACGGTGGAGAGCGGGAGGCCGAGAAGGGTGCCGAGCATCAGCCCGTTGAGCGCCACCGCGATGGCCCTGCCCCGGACTTCGGGGCGGGTGAGCCGCGCGGCGAGGGAGATGGAGACGCCGAAGAAGGCCTGAGAGGCGATCCCTGTGATCACGCGGGCCACCAGCATGGTGCGGTAGTCCGGGGCGAGGGCGGCGAGCGCGTTGCCCGCCAGGAAGACGGCGAACAGCACGGCAAGCGCCGACTTCTGACGCATCTTCAGCACGGCAACGGTGAGGAAGGGGCCGCCGATGGCCATCGCCGCGGCGAAGGCGGTGATCAGATAGCCGATCTCCGGGATCGTGGCGTCGAGGCCTTCGGCCATCTGCGGCATCAGTCCGGCGACCACGAACTCGCTGGTCACCATGGCGAAGATGCCGAGGGCCAGTACGTATACGGCGCGGGGCATGGGTCTGCTCCTGTCGGAGTTCGGTTATGGATAGCTCAGTACAAAACGAAGGCACGCGAGGGCGTGCGAAAGCGTGCGAGGGCCTGCGAGAGCGTGCGAAAGCGCGCGACGGCGTACAGAGAATGCGAGGCGGCCCAAGTCGGGCCGAGGGGAAGCCGGTTGGTGCTAGCGGGTCAGTGCGTCGAGCGCCGTCTCCGTGATGGCCTCCAGGGTGGCCCGGTCGGCGCCGCCCTGCGCGGCGACCCGCATGCCGCCGATGACGGCGTTCAGGAAGCGGGCGAGGTCGGCCGCGTCCCGCGGGGACGTGATGTCGCCGCTGCTCTGTCCGGCGCGGATGGTGTCCTGGAAGGCTGCCAGGCGTACCGCGAGGTCGCGTGCGAGCAGTTCGGCGGCCGCGGGGTCGCGCCCCGCGAGTTCCACGGTCGTGTTGACGGTCAGGCAGCCGATGCTGTGCCCGTCCTCGCGGCACTCGAACTCGGAGTCGACGATCCGCGCGAAGAGGGCGCGGATGCGCTCCATCGGTGAGCGTTCCGTGTCCGTCATGATCTCGATCTGGGTGGCGGTCATGGCGTCCATGTAGCGGGCCAGGGCCCGTTGGAACAGGTCGTGCTTGCTGCTGAAGGTGTTGTAGATGCTGCTGCGGCCCAGGCCGGTGGCGTCGCACAGATCCTGGGTCGAGGTGGCCTCGTAGCCGTTCGCCCAGAAGGCGCGCATCGCCGCGTCCAGGGCCCGTTCCTCGTCGAAGGTTCTCGGTCGGGCCATGTCGGTACCGTACAGGTTTTGGAACGGGCAGTGCAATACGAGCGATCGGCATCGCGTTACCAGTTAAATGGGATTACTGGTAACGCCAGAATCCAGGACGAGGCAGCGAGGCGCGTACCCCTACTCGCGGGAGGTACCCGGTGACCTGCCAACTGGCGGAGAAGTTCGACAAGTTCGCGAAGTCCGAGAAATGCGAGACGTCCGACGGATACGTGAGGTGGGCGTCGTTCGGTGAAGGGGACCCGGTCATCCTGCTGCACGGCTCCCCCTTCTCGTCGTACATCTGGCGCGAGATCGCCCCCGCCCTGGCCCGCACGCGCAAGGTCTACGTCTGGGACCTGCTGGGCTTCGGCCGGTCGGAGCAGCGGGACGGCCAGGACGTCGGCCTGGCCGCGCAGGGCAGGCACTTCGCCAGGTGACGCTGGTCGACGCGGTCGGCGGCGGCGCGTGGGGGACGGGCTACTTCAAGCTCATCCGCGACAACGCGCACGTCTTCGAGCGGCTGCCGGGGTACGCCCATGAGGCCCTGGTAGCCAGCCACCTGCGCCACGCCACGCACACCGGATACGGTCCCGGCGTCCTCGACGCCTACCTCGCCCCATGGCGCGGCGCCCGGGGCCAGGCCGCGTTCTACCGGCAGTACCGCCAGTTCGCCCAGTCCCAGACGGACGAGATCGAGCCCCTGCTCGGCGAGGTGTCCGTGCCGACCCGGATCATCTGGGGCCGTGAAGACCGCCTGCTGCTGGGGGAGTTCGCCGCATTCCTGCGGGCGCGAATCCCGCACGCCGAGCTGATCTGGCTGGACGGCGCGGGCCACACCGTCCAGGAGGACGCGCCGGCGCGGCTGCTCGCGCATCTGGAGGCGGACTTCGTCGGGCAGGTCCAGGGGCAAGAAGGCCGGGTTCGAGGAATATGCGGACATCCGGCGTAGCTGGTAATGATCACGAACCCTGCCCCAAAGAGAGGCTGTGCACCGGCACCAGCCCATGAAAGGGAAGAACTTGTCCACCAAGACCCTGCGCATACCCACCAGCGACGGCCAGGCCGACGCCTTCGCCGCCTTCCCCGACGACGGCAAGCCGCACCCGGGGGTGCTGCTGTACATGGACGCCTTCGGTCTGCGGCCCGAGCTGGAGGAGAAGGCCCGTGAGCTGGCGGGGCACGGGTACTACGTACTCGTCCCCAACCTCTACTACCGGCAGGGCCCGACACCGGTGATCGAGCTTCCTGAGCACATCGGAGACGACGACCGCCCGGCGATCTTCGCCCAGTTGATGCCCTTGATCGAGGCGCACACCACCGAACGTGCCCTGAGTGACGCCGACGCCTACCTCAGGTTTCTCACCGCCCAGCCAGAGGTCAGTGCCGGACCGGTCGCCACGATCGGCTACTGCATGGGCGCCGGCCTGGCGATGCGCACCGCGGCGGCCCACCCCGGCCAGGTGGCCGCCGTCGCCGGATTCCACCCCGGCTTCCTGGTCACCGACGCGCCCGACAGCCCGCACCGCCTGCTCTCCGAGCTCACCGCGGAAGTCCACATCGGCCTCGCCGTGAACGACTTGTCGCCCGAGGCCCTCGATGACCTCAACGGAGCCTTGGACGCCGCGGGTGTCGACTACACCACCGAGATCTACCCCGATACCGTCCACGGCTTCACCATGTCCGACACCGACGCCTTCAGCGCCGCCGCACTGCAGCGCCACTGGGACCGCCTGCTCCCCCTCCTCGAGCGCACCCTGACCAAGGGCTGAGGGCTGCCGTTACGTCCACTCCACCGCGAACGCACGCGCCGGGTTCGTCGTCAGGATCTGTTCCACTACGCCTACTCCTGAGGTGAGTTGGAGGCGTGGGCGCACCCGGCGCAGCAGATGCGGCATCCCCGGTCCGCCGTTGACCGACCGCGCCCCTGCCGTCGTCGTGTCGCCGCCCAGGAGCAACTGATCGGCGAACCCGGCATCGGCCAGGGCGCGTACGGCGTCCGGCATCCGCCAGTCCGTGGCGTGGTGGGCGCGGGAGGGGCCGTCGAAGGCGAGATGCGCGCCCGCCTTCGCGGCCTCCCGGTGGGCGGTGAGGTCGGGGGAGCGGTTCAGATGGCCGAGGATCACCCGGGCGGGTGGGACGCCCAACTCCCCGCACAGGACGTCGAGTACGTCCAGGGCGCCGGTGCCGAGTTCCAGGTGGACGGCGACGGGCGCACCCGTCGCCCGGTGGGCCTCGGCCGCGGCTTCCATGGTCCAGCGCGCGTGTGCGTCCAGGCCGTGGAAGCCGCCCGCGACCTTGATGAGCCCGGCGCGCACGCCCGTGTCGCCGATGCCCTGCGTCAGTTCCCGTATGAACAGGGCGCCGAGGTCGGCGGCGCGCAGTCGGGCGAGCAACTCCGGTGCGTAGTGCGCCGCTTGGTGCAGTCCCGTCGCGGCGACGACCTGTACGCCCGTCGTGCGGGACAGCTCGGGCAGGTCTCCGGCGTGCCGCCCCATGCCGTACGGAGTCCACTGGACGAGGCTCCCGCCGCCCGCCGCCCGGAACGCCCCGAGTTCGCGCGCCGCCTCAGCGGTCGAGTCGAGTTCCTGGCCAGGAAGTTGAGGGCTGGTCAGGTAGAGGTGGTCATGGGCGTCGCAGATGCCGAGCGACTCGGGGGCGACGTCCCCGAGGACCGTGCGGACCGTTCGGACCGCGCTCACCACTGCCGGCCCCGGGGAAGCAGGTCCCGCTCCGGTGCCGACAGGTGCAGCACCTGGAATACATCACCCACCCCTTTGGGAGATTCGTGGTCCCAGACGGAGAAGTGCAGTGCCTCCCAGGTGCGTGGATCGATGGACACGGCCGCGTAGATGTTCCCGTCCTGGCGCGCCAACCGCTCGGCCTCGTGGGCGAGTTCGGCGGCCAGAGGGCCCAAGGGCGTGCGGTCGGGGATGCTCATCCGGCGGCGTATCGCGGCGCGGGCGGGAGCGGCGGACGCGATCCCCTCCGCGAAGGCCAGACCCGTCCAGTGCTGCACCTCGGGGCGGCCGAAGTCATCGACGATGCCCTGGAATCCGGGGCCCCAGAGGAAGGAGTTCATGCCCTCGGGGGTGTTCCACAGATAGAACGGCGCGTACTGGTTCACGGGGGAGTCGTCGACACCGCGCTCGCGGACCAGGTACGCCTTGGCACCGAGCCCCGGACAGTCGTCCAGGAGGTGCCCCTTGGCGGCCACGCGGTCGCGGATGATCCCCATGTCGTAGTCGGCCGGCAGCGTGATCTCGTACTGCATCGCGTGCATGGTCAACGGGTCCTTGTCCGGAGGAGCTGGAGGAGGGAGAGCAGGCCCCGTACGCCGGTGTCGAAGGCCGCGGGCGAGCCGTCGGCGCGGGCCAGCACATAGCCGCCCTGGACCGTCGCGACGACCGCCGCCGCGATCTCCCGCGGATCGAGCGCGGCCGCGAACTCGCCCTGTTCCTGGCCCTCTTCGACGATTCCGGCAAGACGCCCCCGCAGCCAGTCGAGCGTCTCGGTGACCGGCGCGCGCAGCTCGTCGCTCGCGATCACGTCCGGGTCCATCGTGAGGCGGCCGACCGGGCACCCGCGGAGGACGTCGCGCTCGCGCAGCAGGTACGCCTCGATGCGCTCGTACGCCGATCCCTCGCCGCCCAGGACCGCGTCGGCGGCAGCGCGCAACTCCTCGGCCGTACGCCGGATCGCGGCGAGCGCGAGGTCGGGCTTCCCGGCGAAGTGGTGGTACATGCTGCCCTGCCCGGCCCCGGCGTGCTGCTGGATGGCCTTGGGGCTGGTGCCGACGTAGCCGCGCTCCCACAGCAGCTCGCGGGTGGACTCGATCAGGCGCTCCGGAGTGCTCATGAACGCACTGTACATACTAGTAGGTACAGAGGTCCAGGCTTCCCCGGGGAGCAGTGCCGGGGACCGCTCGTACTCCCCGCGTGGTACGCGAGCTGCCGCTGGCCGTACGACGACTCGGACCCCCTCGGAGAGCGAATCTCGATACATCGCACAGACATCGCGAACCGCATCGTGCGGACATCGCGGATCCGCTTCCGAGGAGATGGACACCATGCAGACCCTGGCTCACTTCGACGGCGGGCCCGGCCCGTGGATCCTGTTCTTCCCGCTCATCTGGGCAGCCGTCGTCATCGGCGGCATCACCCTGCTGCGCCGCACCGTGTGGCGTGGCCGCCGCGCGCCGTGGCAGCGCGACGGCCGCGACGCGAACGTACGCATCGACGAGCAGTCGCCCATCGCCGTGCTCGGCCGGCGCTTCGCGGCCGGTGAGATCGACGAGGACGAGTACTGGCGGCGGCTCTCCGTCCTGAACGAGGAGTTCGGCCGCACCTCCAAGGGCGGTGCGGCATGAGCACCGCCACCGGACAGCGCACCGCCACGCTCGACGCGGCCCGTGTCACCGAGGCCGTCAAGGTCTACGGCAGCGGTGACACCGCCGTACGGGCCCTGGACGGGGTGAGCGTCGGCTTCCCGGCAGGACGCTTCACCGCGATCATGGGCCCGTCGGGCTCCGGCAAGTCCACCCTGATGCACTGCGCCGCGGGCCTCGACACCCTCACGTCGGGCACCGCCCACATCGGCGACACCGAGCTCGGCGCCCTGGACGACCGGCGTCTCACGCTGCTGCGCCGCGACCGCATCGGCTTCGTCTTCCAGGCCTTCAACCTGGTGCCGACGCTGACCGTCGCTGAGAACATCACGCTCCCGATGGACCTGGCCGGACGGCGCGGCGGACAGGAGTGGACCGACGCCCTCATCGACGTCGTCGGCCTGCGCGACCGACTGCACCACCGGCCCGCCGAACTCTCCGGCGGACAGCAGCAACGCGTCGCCGTGGCGCGGGCGTTCGCCGGGCAGCCCGATGTCGTCTTCGCCGACGAACCCACCGGCAACCTCGACTCGCGCTCCGGCGAGGAGGTCCTGCGCCTGCTCGGCCGCGCCGTACGGCAGATGGAGCGCACCGTCGTCATGGTCACCCACGACCCGGTGGCCGCGGCCCACGCCGACGAGGTCGTCTTCCTGGCCGACGGCCGGCTCGTGGACCGGATGGCGGCCCCGACCGCGGACAAGGTCCTCGACCGGCTCAAGGCCTTCGACACGAAGACCGCGAAGACCACGAAGACCGCGGAGACCTCGTCCGCACCCGGTACCGAGGGGGCACCGTCATGAGTTCCCTGAGCGCGTCCGCGCGCATCAGCCTGTCCTCGCTGCGCGGCCACAAGCGGCGCTTCGCGGGTACGTTTCTCGCGGTCATGCTCGGTGTCGCCTTCCTGGCGGGCACGCTCGTCATGGGCGACACCCTGCGCGGCAGCTTCGACACCATGTTCGGCAACGCGACCAGCGGCACCGACGCCGTGGTCCGCAGCGCCGACACCATCACCACCCCCGACGACAGCCAGGGCACCCGGCAGCCCGTCAAGACCTCGCTGGTCGAGAAGATCGAGCGGACCGACGGCGTCGCTGCCGCCGCGCCCAGCATTCAGGGCGCGGGCCAGCTCCTGGGCAAGGACCGCGAGCCCATCGGCGGCGAAGGCCCGCCGACCCTCGCCGGCAACTGGATCGCCGACGGCAAGCTGAACGCCTACCAGCTGGCCGACGGCCGCGCCCCCGCCAAGTCCGGCGAGGTCGTCGTCAACCGCGGCGCCGCCGAGTCCGGCGACCTGAAGATCGGCGACACGACCACGCTGCGCACCCCCGACCCCGTCAAGGTGACGATCGTGGGCCTCGCGACCTTCGGTGGCGAGGACGGCATGGCGCAGACCACCTTCACCGGCATGACGCAGGCCGACGCGGAGAAGTACCTCACGCCGAAGCCCGGCGAGGCGGCGTCCATCCAGGTGCGGGCCGGACCCGGCGTGAGCGAGCAGGAACTCGTCGACGCGCTGAGTCCCGTACTCCCCAAGGGAGTTGAGGCGATCACCGGTGAGGCGTCGGCGGCGGAGAACACCGACAACATCTCCGGCCAGTTCCTGACGCTCTTCACCAGCTTCCTGCTCGTCTTCTCCGGTGTCGCCCTCCTGGTCGCCACCTTCAGCATCCACAACACCTTCGCGATCGTCGTCGCCCAGCGCACCCGCGAGAACGCGCTGCTGCGCGCGCTCGGCGCCTCGCGCCGCCAGGTCACCGCATCCACCCTCGTGGAGGCGGGCGCGGTCGCCGTCGTGGCGTCGGTGGCGGGCCTCGCGGGCGGCATCGGCATCGCGGCCGGCCTCCAGGCGCTCTTCCCGGCCATCGGATTCCCCTTCCCCGAGGGCGACTTGGTGATCAGCGGCCTGTCGATGCTGCTGCCCCTGGCCGTCGGCATCGTGGTCTGCCTGGGCTCCGCCCTGCTGCCCGCCGTCCGCGCCGGGCGCACCGCACCCCTGGCCGCGCTGCGCGAGACGGCCGTCGACCACTCCGGGGCCTCGCGTGGGCGTGCCGTCACGGGCGCGGTCCTGGCGCTCACCGCCGTCGGCCTGTCCCTCTTCGGCGTCCTCGTCAGCCCGTCCGTGTGGCTGGCAGGGGCAGGGGCGGTCCTCGCGCTCGCCGCGTTCGTGGTCCTCGGACCCGTCGCCTCCTCGCGGGCGGTACGTATTCTCGGCGGGCCCCTGGACCGGCTGCGCGGCGTCACCGGCGGGCTCGCCCGGCGCAACGCCCTGCGCAGCCCCAAGCGGACCGCCGCCACCGCGAGCGCGCTGATGATCGGCGTCGCCGTCGTCTCGCTCTTCACGGTCTTCGGCGCCTCGCTGAAGGCCACCATGGACCAGACGGTGAACCGCTCCTTCGCCGGCGACCTCGCCATCAGCACCCCCGGCTTCGGCGCCGGCGGCAGCGGACTCAGCCCCAAGCTGGCCCCCGCGCTCGCCGGGCAGCCGGAGGTGGAGACCGCCGTCGGCCTGGGCAAGGGCGCGGCGGAGGTCAATGGGGAAGGGCGCGCGCTGACCGTCACGGACCCCGGCCCCTTCGCCAAGTCCTTCGACCTCGGCACGATCGAGGGCTCGCTCGACGGCCTCGGCACCAACGGCATCGCGATCACCCGCGCCGAGGCGGAGAAGCAGGACCTGAAGGTCGGATCGAAGGCGGAACTCGCCTTCGCCGACGGCAAGAAGGCCACCTTTTCCGTCCGTGCGCTGTTCGGACAGTCGGAGCTCGCGGGGGACTACGTCATCACCCGTGAGGCCTGGGCGCCGCACCGCATGCAGGACGCCGACAGTCTTGTGTCCGTCACGTTCAAGGACGGCGTGAGCGCGAGCGACGGCGAGGCCGCGGTCTCCAAGACCGCCCAGGAATACGGCAATCCGGACGTACAGACCCGGGGTGAGTACGCGCAGTCCGCGGCGGGCGGCATCGACATGATGCTCACGCTGGTCTACGCCCTGCTCGCGCTCGCGGTCCTGATCGCCCTGCTGGGCATCGCCAACACGCTGACCCTCGCGATCCATGAACGTACCCGCGAGCTCGGTCTGTTGCGTGCCGTGGGGCAGACGAGGGCGCAGCTGCGGGCCATGGTCCGCTGGGAGTCGGTGCTCGTCGCCGCCTTCGGCACGGCCGGCGGCCTGGCGCTCGGCGGCTTCCTCGGCTGGGTCCTGGTCAAGGCATCGGACGGCGCGACGAGCAGTGCCTTCGCGTTCGCGGTGCCGCCGGTGCAGCTCGTGGTGGTCGCCCTGGTGGGCCTGGCGGCGGGAGCCCTCGCGGGCCTGCGTCCGGCGCGGCGGGCCGCACGCCTGGACGTGCTGCGTGCCATCGCCACCGAGTGACGTACGACGTCACGGACGCGGGGCCTGTCACCGCCCGGTCAGCCGACAACGGCCGACCGGGCGGGAGCATGTCCGGGCGCGTCGGCCAGGGCGTCCGGCGCGCCGGTGTCCAGGTCCGCGAACGGGCCCGCCGTGGCCGCCCCGTACACCGGGTACGTGGGCAGCGCGGCCGCCTGGGACGGGGCCGGAAGGGTGAACCAGACGACCTTGCCCGTCTCGCCGTGCGGGCGTACGCCCCAGCTCTCGCTGACCGCGGCGACCATGGCGAGGCCACGTCCGCAGGTCTCGAACGGCTCGGCGTCGTTCACCTCGGGGAGGCGGGGGTCGTGGTCGTGCACGGAGACCGTGAGGCGGTCGAGCAGCAGCTCGATCTCCACGGTGCACACCTTGTCCGGCTGTGCGTGCCGGTGCACGTTGGTAAGCAGCTCGGTCACACCGAGCGCGGCCTGGTCTATCAAGGGATCGAGATGCCAGTAGCGCAACTGCGCCGATACGATTCTGCGGACCTGGCCGATCCGCGCGGGCAGAGCCTGGAGCTCCACCGTGCAATACCTGCTTGGCTGGCTGATCACGGCTGCGACTCCCCGAATTACGGTCCGGAAGAAGACGACGATCGGATCCAGCAGCGGCCGCGTGGTCTGCCGCCTGCTGTGTGGCCGGCGGGCTGGTTCGCAGCGTCATCGCCGGTAAACCCAGAGTGATGTGTGACCAGAGTGACTCAGGGGGTGCGGGCGTGCAACTCGCACCCTGCCCCGCGTGCGCTCCGGTCCCGCTCAGTCCCGGGGCTGACGGCCTGAGGCCCTGCGCACCGCGTCGATGAACTTGCGCACCGTGGGCGGACCCGCCGCGCCGGGCGCCGGATCGTGGTCGGCGAGCGTGAGCCGGTAGCGCGTGCCGTTCAGTTCGGCCAGTGCCCGGTCGTCCGCGGCGAACCACGGCTTGGCCGCGCGCACCGTCTGCACGGGGGCGCTGTCGATCTCCCTGCCGTAACTGGTCAGCAGCTCGAACCTGCCGTCGCTGATGCGGACTTGACCGGCCCGGGTGAGGGAGCGCAGCCGCCGCCCGATCCGTACGCCTGTGGCCGTGAACTCCGGCTCCGCCATGACGTTCCGCCCCCTTGCGCTTTTGTTTGTTGTCGGGCTGTCGCTCCGTACGGGACCGCCGTCCCGTGCGGTGCAGTCTGCACGCACCCGGCGTCGAGCACCAGTGCGTATGAAGACGCCGGCACAGGACGGAGCATCCTGCCTCCAGTGTGCCCCGCGTACGCGTCCAGTAACTGCGCCAGGTGTGCCTTTGAGCTGCTCAAAGGTGTGTTTATGCAGGTGAGAAGCGTGTGGAAGGTGCTTATGATCGAGGTGTCCGGCCGGCTGTGAGCGTGGCCGGCCCGACCCGGAGGAGCCACGCGGTGAGCACCACACAGCAGGATCGAGCCGACGAGCCGATGGCCACGCTCGACGTCGACCGCAGCGACGCGGAGTACCGCGCCTGGCTCAAAGAGGCCGTGCGCAAGGTCCAGGCCGACGCCAACCGCTCGGCCGACACCCACCTATTGCGCTTCCCGCTCCCGGAACAGTGGGGCATCGACCTGTACTTGAAGGACGAGTCGACCCACCCGACCGGCAGCCTCAAGCACCGCCTGGCCCGATCCCTCTTCCTGTACGGCCTGTGCAACGGCTGGATCAGGCCGGGGCGCCCGGTCATCGAGGCGTCCAGCGGCTCGACGGCCGTCTCCGAGGCGTACTTCGCGAAGCTGATCGGGGTGCCCTTCATCGCGGTGATGCCGCGCACGACCAGCGCCGAGAAGTGCCGACTGATCGAATTCCACGGCGGCCAGTGCCACTTCGTGGACGACTCGCGCACGATGTACGCCGAATCGGCCGCCCTCGCCGTCGAGACCGGCGGCCACTACATGGACCAGTTCACCTACGCCGAGCGGGCCACCGACTGGCGCGGCAACAACAACATCGCCGAGTCGATCTACCAGCAGATGAGGCTGGAGCGCTATCCGGAGCCCGCGTGGATCGTCGCCACGGCGGGCACCGGCGGCACATCGGCGACCATCGCCCGCTACGTCCACTACATGCAGCACGACACCCGGCTGTGCGTCGCCGACCCCGAGAACTCCTGTTTCTTCGACGGCTGGACCCACCACGACCCGGACGCCACCAGCGACTGCGGCTCCCGCATCGAGGGCATCGGCCGCCCGCGCATGGAGCCGAGCTTCGTGCCCGGCGCGATCGACCGCATGATGAAGGTGCCGGACGCGGCGAGCGTCGCCGCCGTGCGCGCCCTGGAGCAGGCGATCGGCCGCAAGGCGGGCGGCTCGACCGGCACCGGCCTGTGGAGCTCCCTGAAGATCGTCGCCGAGATGGTGGCGGCGGGACGCACGGGCAGTGTCGTCACGCTCATCTGCGACCCGGGCGACCGCTATCTGGACAAGTACTACTCGGACGCGTGGCTGGCCGAACAGGGGCTGGACATCACGCCGTACGCGGCCGCCATCAAGTCGCTGCTCGCGACTGGCACCTGGGCCTGAGTGCTCCGCTGGGGGACCGGTGTTTGTCTGCGGGCCGGATGTGGCTGGTCGCGCCCCCGCGGCGGAGCCGCACATGTCGCAGCCCCGCGCCCCTTCGGGGGCACATACTCAGGCGTTCGCCGCCGCCAGGCGTCGGTCCAGGGCCGTCACGGCGTCGCGGAAGGCGCGGCTCATGCCCGCCCTGCCCAGCTTCATGGCGAAACGGAAGGGAGCCGCGCCGTCCGCGGCGAAGGTCCACTGCACGCGGGTGCCGGTGCCGGCCGGGGTGAGCTGCCACTCCTCCAGGAGGGCGCGCAGCCCCGGCGCGTTCGTCTCGTCGACCCGGTAGGCGTACCGCTGCGCCGGCTCGGCCGCCACGATCGTCTCCCGGAAGCGCGTGCCGCCCTTGAGCCGGACCTCGCGGCCCGCCCCGCCGCCGGTGGGGCGGCACAGGGTGACCGCGGTGAACCACTCGGGCCAGCCCGTCACGTCGTCGGCGAGGGCGCCGTACACCGCATCGGGGGCGGCGGCCACCTCGCGGGCGAAGACCAGACGCAGCGGTGCGGACTCGGCGAACTCGAGCCCCACGGGCCTCAGTCGGCGTGCCATCGAACTCAGCCCCCAAGCGGAATCGGGTGGTTGACCGGCCATCGGCACCATAGCTGATGAGCCGTCAGATGTCTGCGGCGTACCCGCCGCCCTCCTCGGGCTCCTCGGCCTCACCCGTGATCACCAGGCGCCGCAGATGTTCGGAGATCTCCGCCCGCGCCTCCGCGGGCAGCCCGGCATCCGTCACCAGCGTGTCGACCTGCGCCAGCGTCGCGAACGAACTGAGGCCCACCGTGCCCCACTTGGTGTGGTCGGCGACCACGATGACGCGCCGCGCCGACTGCACCAGACGCCGGTTGGTCTCCGCCTCCGCGAGGTTCGGCGTGGACAGACCGGCCTCGGCCGATATGCCGTGCACACCCAGGAAGAGCACATCGAAGTGCAGCGCCCCGATCGCCTGGTCGGCGACCGGACCCACCAGCGAGTCCGACGGGGTACGCACCCCGCCCGTGAGGACCACGGTGGCCGCGCCCTGGCGCTGGCCCGAGGTGCGCTGCGCGGCGTGGAAGACATCCGCGACCCGCACCGAGTTCGTCACCACCGTCAGGTCCGGCACGTCCAGGAGATGGTGCGCCAGCGCGTACGTCGTCGTGCCCCCGGAGAGCGCGATCGCGGTGCCCGGGGCCACCAGGGACGCCGCGGTGCGCGCGATGTCCTCCTTGGCGGTCAGCTCAAGGCCCGACTTGGCCTCGAACCCCGGCTCGTGCGTGCTCGCCTCGGCCACCGGGACCGCGCCGCCGTGCACCTTCTCCAGGACGCCCTGGCGGGCCAGCGCGTCGAGATCGCGGCGGACCGTCATGTCCGACACGCCGAGCTTCCGCGTCAGTTCATTGACCCGGACCCCGCCCCGGCGTCGTACCTCGTCGAGGATCAGGGCGCGGCGCTGCTCCGCGAGGAGGTTCTGATTCTCACTCACGTCAGGTCCGGCCCCTCTGCCTCGTCACATCTGTCGCGCCCGTCGAATGCGCTGTTCTCATCCTCCGCGCCGCCTCATCCTCGCATGTGCCCACGACAGCCTGCCCACCGCCCGACCGGCCGCGCTCGCCCGGAACGGGGAGATTACGTGACGGGGGGTGCGCACGGGGCGACGAGCCGAGATCCTGGTGTCCTGACCACGCGCATCGACACTGACCACGCGCAACGGGGGATGCAGAACAGTGGAGCGCTCGACAACAGAAGACTCTGCGGCAGAAGACCCGACAACGGAAGTCCCGGCGGCAGCAGGCCCGGCGACAGAAGACATGGCTCTCGAACTCCTCGTCCACGGAGTCGGGGGCACCACACCGGAAGAGATGCTCGGCGACCCCAGGACCGTGCGGGTCTCCGGCGACGCGACCGCGGCGGTCTTCCGGCGCACCGAGGACGAGGACGCCGAGCGACGCCCGGACGACTACCGGGGCAAGCCGGTCCCCGAGGCGTACGTATGGTGCAACCTGACCTCCGGCAACGGCTCACGGGCCCTCTGGCTCCTGCTGCTGCCCTTCATGGTGGTCAACCTCGCGCACTGGATGCGCCCCACCTCGCGGCGCAGGAAGAAGACCGTCCGCACCTACGGCCTCCTGGTACGCCTGACCGGACTCACCCTCACCGTGCTCCTCGTCGCCGCCGCCTGCGAGGTCGCCATCGACCTGACGGCCTGGCAATGCGCGGGCACGCCCGAGTGCGCCGAAGGCCGCTCCTGGCTCGGCTTCCTCGCCACCGACGCCTCGGGGCACGGCGGCTGGTGGTCCCAGCCGGGGCGGCGCCTCGCGCTCGCCGCCCTCGTGCCGACCGCCCTCACCGCCCTGCTCTGGTACCTCTCGCACCGCACCTGGAGCGCGTACGAGTCCCAGACGCCGCTGCCCCACCAGCGCGACCCGGAGGAGGATCCCGGCCGGACCGCGCTCGGCAGGCCCGGCTTCTGGTACGGGCGCCGCCTCGTGGCCCGGCTGCGCGCCGCGCACACGGCCGCGGGCTTCCTCACGGTGGCCGCCGCGGTGGGCACTTCGGCCGCACGCCACGACCGGCGGGGCGGCGGCCCCGCGCTGCTGGACGTACTCGGCTGGATCCTCGACGGCACGCTCGTCCTGGGGGCGTGCCTCGTGGTGTGGGTGGTGTGCCGCAGGGGCCGCAGCGAGAACAAGCTCGACCGGCACCTCGACGAGAAGCTGATCCGCCGCCTGCCGCTCGGCGCGCTCAGCCTGCTCGCCCTGACCCTGCTGTACGCGGGCTTGTCACGCCCCGAGTGGACCTCCCAGGGCCGGCTGCCCGGCGACGCGACCTTCGGCGGCATCGCCCTGGTCCAGGGCATCCTCGTCGTCGCGCTCGCCGTGGTCGCCCGCATCCTGTACGGCACTGCCCCCGACACCCGCACCGCGATCCGCGGCTTCGGCGGCCCCGCCGTCGCCATGCTGGCCTGCGCGCTCGGCGGAGTGATGTCCGGCGGCGGCGCCCAGCGCGTAGCCGACTGGCTCGACGGATCGGGGCAGCCCGGCGCCGGCGGCACGATCGACGGCCCGCCCGTCCTGCTGACCTGGCAGGCGTCCGTGATCCCGCCCCTCCTGGTGGTCGTCGCGGTGCTCTGCGGCTGGCTGGGGGCGCGCACCGTACGGCTCAAGCGCCGCGAGACGGCGAAGGTGACCGACGACTACGCGGGCGAACCGGAGGACGCGGCCCGCACCCGCCGCATCGCGAGCACACGCGCGCGTGCCTCCCTCACCGACCGGGCGCCGCGGATCGTCGGCATCACATCGGCCGTGACCCTGTTCCTCGGCGCCGCCGCGCTCGTCGGGGCCTGGCTGACGGAAGAGGTACCGGGGGAGGCCGCCGAGGGGCTGCCGGCCTTCTTCGAAGGGGCCGCGCAGACCTCCCAGTCGCTCGGCTCCTGGCTGATCGGCCTCGGCTTCATACTCTTCGTGACCTGGGGCCGCCGCGCCTACCGCGACCCGTCTGCCCGCCGGACCATCGGCATCCTCTGGGACGTCGGTACGTTCTGGCCGCGCGCCGCCCACCCCTTCGCGCCCCCCTGCTACGCGGAGCGCGCCGTGCCCGACCTCACCTGGCGGATGCACACCTGGACCCGCCAGACGCGCGCCGAGGGCGGCAGGCTCGTCATCTCCGGGCACTCGCAGGGCAGCGTCCTGGCCGCGGCGGCCGCCTGGCAGCTGTGGCCCTCTGTACGTAAACGGGTCGCCCTCCTTACGTACGGCTCGCCCCTGGAGCGCCTCTACGGCCGGTGGTTCCCGGCCCACTTCGGTCCCGCGGCGCTGAGCTCCCTGCACCGCGAGGTCGACTGCTGGCGCAATCTGCACCGCACCACCGACCCGATCGGCGGCCCCGTGCGGGTACCCCCCGAGGACGAAGGACCACAGGTCGACCGCGACGCCCTCAAGGACCCCCTGGCCTACGGACGCACCGAGGAACACCCGCTGCCCGCGCCGATCCTGGGCCACTCCGACTACCAGGCCGACCCGGCGTTCGCCGAGGAGCGGGCCCGCCTCCTTGCCCGGCTCAAGCCGGGGGGGGGCCGGCGCGGCCCGGGCGCGCGGCGGGCGCCCCGGCCCCCCAGCCCACAACGAGAAAAAAACAGCGGCGGGCGTGGG
>NZ_JBHYIG010000001.1:3904-61648 GCF_042740015.1 Streptomyces sp. NPDC059037 | reverse complement strand
TGTTTTAGTGACCGGCGCACCACCTAGATAAACTCTTGATTGGGCGTGGGCTGGGTCTGTTGTTTATACGCGCCCGGCGCGGGCCCGCCTCCTGGCCCGGCTCACGCGGGGCGTCCCCGGCCAGCGGCCGGGGACGCAGGTCACGGCAGCTCCGGCAGATCCTCCGGATACAGCAGGGTGAGGTCGTCGGTGCTCGGCTCGTCGAACTGGGCGACGCGCCCCGCGTGCCGCTCCACCATCGCCTCGAACGTCTGGCGCGCGGTGCGGCCGTTGCCGAAGGCGGGGCCCTTGGGGAGGGCGGTGAAGTACTTCAGGAGGGCCTCGCCGGTGCCCGAGTCGAGGCGGTACTCGTGCTCGTCGGCCTGCTGCTCGACGATCCGAAGGAGCTCCTCGGGGGCGTAGTCGCTGAAGGTGATGGTCCGTGAGAAGCGGGACGCCACACCGGGGTTGACGGAAAGAAAACGCTTCATCTCCGCCGTGTAGCCCGCGACGATCACCACCACCGCCTCCCGGTGGTCCTCCATCAGCTTCACCAGGGTGTCGATGGCCTCGCGGCCGAAGTCGCGCCCGGAGTCCTCGGGCGAGAGCGCGTACGCCTCGTCGATGAACAGCACGCCCCCGCGCGCCCGGTCGAAGGCCTCCTGGGTGCGGATCGCCGTCGACCCGATGTGCTCACCGACCAGGTCGACCCGCGACACCTCGACGAGATGCCCGCTCTGCAGGACGCCGAGCGAGGCCAGGATCTCGCCGTACAGCCGCGCCACCGTCGTCTTGCCGGTGCCGGGGGAGCCGGTGAAGACCAGGTGGCGGCGGACGGACGCGGCCTTGAGCCCCGCCTGCTGCCGGCGCCGCCCGACCTCGATCATGTCCGTGAGGGCGCGGACCTCGCGCTTGACGCTGTCGAGGCCCACCAGCGCGTCCAGTTCACCGAGCACGGCCTTGGAGGTGCGGGACGGCTGCTCGGGGACGGCGCTCTTCTCGGGCTCCTGCTCCGTGGTGTGCTGCCCGGGGATCGCACCGAGCAGGCCCACCGACTGCGTGGCCGTCTGGACGGCCGGCGCGGAATCCCGCGCGGCGGTCCGCGGGCCGCCGCTCTCGTCGCTGGTGCAGTCCTCGACGAGCGGCCCGTCCTCGGCGAACTCGAAGCCGCCGCGTCCGCACCGCTCCGTACGGCACTTCTTCAGTGTCGTACGGCAGCCGTCGATCACATGGAAGCCGTAGCCACCGCTGTCGGTGACCCGGCAGCCGTAGAGGCTGCCGCGGGCGCCCGCCGATACGTAGAAGCCAGCCTCGGCGGGCGAAGTGACCGTGCAGCGCTCGATGGTGGGGTCGGCGCCCTTGGTGACGATGACGCCCGTCTGGACGCCGTCGACGGTGCAGTTGGCCAGCGTGCCGCCGCTGCCGTGGTCGCGGAACCACGCGCCGGTGGCGGCCTCGCGGATGCGGCAGTCGTCCAGCTGCGCGGTGGCGCCGTCGCTCACCGACACGGCGGTGTTGCGTACTTGGGAGAGATCGCTGTCGACGACGTCGGCGCGCGAGCCGCGGTCCAGGACGAACAGCGCGTCCGGCACGTCGTGCACCCGGCAGGACTCCAGGACGGCGGTCGCGCCGTCGCTGACCCACACCGCCGGATAGTCGCCCGTACTGTCGTGGATCTCGCACTGGTTGGCGTCCACGCGCGTGCCCGGGTCCCACACCGAGAGGCCGTTGCGCCCGAACCGCCGCACCGTGGACCGCGTCAGGGTCAGCACCGAGCGGGAGCGCAGATCGATCGCGTTCTCGGGGATGTCGTGGATCCGGCAGTCGGCGAGCGTCAGGACGGCGTCCGTGTCGAGCGTGACGCCGTCCGACGTCGTGCGGTGCACATCGCAGTCCGTGAGGTGCGCCGTGGCCCGGCCGGTGATCTGCACACCGGCGCCCTTGACCTCGTACACCTCGCAGCCGATCGCCTCAAGTCCGGTGTGCTCGCCGGTCGCCGAGAGACCGGCGCCCGATGCGTGATGCACCCGGCAGCGCTCCAGACGGGGGTGCGCGCCGCCGCGCACGGCGATGCCCGACTGGCCGGCCGATACGACCTCGCACTCCTCGAAGACACCGCCTCCGCCGTCGAGTACGGCTATGCCGATGCCGCCGGGGTTGTCGACCGTGCAGCGGCGCACCGTCGGGCGCGCGCCGCCGCGCACCTCTATCCCGGAGGCCGAGCGCGTCACCACGCGTACGTCGACGAGTTCGGGCGCTCCGTCCTCGACCAGCAGCGCGGGCGCCGCCGAGTCCTGGCCCTCGATGTGCAGGTCCTGCACCACGGCGGACGAACGGATCGTGAGCGGCACGCCGTCGGAGGGTGCGATGCGGACGGATCCCGGGGAGTTCTCGGGGCCGCGGAGCGTCACTGCGCGCTGGACGACGAGGTTCTCGCGGTAGGTGCCGGGTGCGACGGTGAGGACGTCCCCGTCGGTCGCGGCCTCCAAGGCGGCGGCGAGCGATGCGTACTCGCCCGTGCGGCGCCGCCACCGCGACGTGCCGGTGTGCGTCACCTGGACCGTGCCCTGTGCCATGGAGTTGCTCTGCCCCCACCTCGTCGTACGCGGGACCTCACGACCTCGCGCAAGGAGCCGAAGAGTTCGGCCGGTCCACCGTAGCGCGCGCGGCGGGGGCGAGTTGACCCGATGGCCAGGCTCTCACCTGGTCATCGCCGGTCTCTCACCGGCTCAGGAGCCGGCGCCGGTGCGTCCCCAGTCCGGGCCCGCCTTGTCCCAGGCCTGGTCCCAGCGGTCGTAACGCCGCCGCACCATCCGCCAGACGACGATCCGCCGGGCGCCCTCGACGATGCCGGCGACCGCCGCGGCGGCACCGAATCCGGCCAACGCGGCGTGCGTGGCCGCGGTCGCGCCGTCCAACGGTCGGCCGACGACCTGGCCGTGCTCGTCCGTCCAGATCCGGAACCGGTCGCCGGGGTCCGGGGATTCGAGGGCGGCGACCACGGTGCCGGAGCGCGCGGTGCCGTCGGGAGCCGTCCAGTCGGCGAGCACGCGGCTGTGTCTGTCGCGGGCGGACGAGGTCTCGGGATCGGGGTCGACCGGGGGTCTGGAGACCTTCTCGACCACGGTGGCGGAGATCGCGTGCCGGGCCTCGCGCTGTTCCCGGACCGACTGCAGCAGGGCTTCGCGCGTGAGGCCGCCGACGACGGTGCCGGTCACCGGCGCGGCCACGGCGATGAGCAGGAGGGCGGCGAGGGCCACCCACGCCTCCACGAGGTCGGTCTTCCGGCGCAGCGGATTGCGCCGCCAGCGCCAGAGTCCGACGAGTGCTCGCACAGTCCTGCACCCCCTTCCGCGTCCGTCTTAACCGCGAACGGCACGGCCCACGCGTCGGTGGGGAGAAGAGAGAGCGAAATCACCCTTCTCATCGACGCTCAACGTCCGCGCCTCGCCTCCGAGTTCCCCTCACCGGGGACGTTCACCCAAGGACCGTGAAAGAGTCGCCGATCCGGACGGTACCGGTGGACTCGGGCACCAGATTCTGTCCGAATACCAACTGGTCGCCGAAGCGGCGGTGCTTGGCGAGGGTGCGCAGCGGCTCCTTGCCGCGCTCCGAGGTCCGCTGGTCGGTGGTGGTCACGACGCAGCGCCCGCACTTCTTGGCGACCCGGAAGGTGACATCGCCGATCGCGACGCGCGACCAGTCGTCCTCGGCCCAGGGTGCGGTCCCGTCCACGACCACATTCGGCCGGAAGCGGTTCATGGGAAGCGGCCCCTCGTCGGAGTGATCGCCCTGGGCGATCAGCGAGTTCAGGGCGTCGAGCGAGGAGAGCGTGGTCAGGAGCAGCGGATAGCCGTCGGCGAACGTGACGGTCTCGCCCTCCTTGGCGTACTCCGGATCGATGGGGCGCCGCGTCGCGGGGTCGTCGAGATGGACGAGCCGCACGTCCACGTCCAGATAGGCGCTGAACCAGGCGTGCGCCGCCGCGTCGGCGGGAACTCCCTCGACCTTGTCGCGCCAGATCTCCACCGTGACGGTCGCGCCGGCCGGCGGCACGGCCACCGTCAACGGCTCCTGGCCGGGCGCGGACATGCGTATGCCGCCGCCGGGCCGGAGCTCGGCGGCGGCCAACGCCAGGCGCGGATGCGGCCGTTGCGTGACGATCCGTCCGTCGCTGTCCACCAGGACCCACCGCCGGTCACCCGCGAGCCCCCAGGGCTCGACGACGGCCTCACGCGGAGCGTGTCCCCCGACCGCCTTGAGCGGGTAGAAGTGGATCGAGTGCAGCGCTGGATTCGGCATGCGGCCATCCTGCCAGCAGCCACTGACAGGGACGCATGCGGGCGATTCAGTAGCCGCGGTAGGGGCGGTTGTACGGATCCTCGTACGTCGCGGGCGCGGGGCGGGGCGCCGCCGGGCGCATCGCCTCGTAGCCCGTCCCGGCCGGGGGGCGCTGGTGTTGCTGGGGTCCCGGGTAGCCGCGCGGCGCCGAAGGCTGCTGCGGGATGTACGGGGCGGGGGCCTGCTGCAGCGGAGCGGGCTGCGGGGCCGACGCGTAGCCGTACGCGGGGTTGTGATGGGAAGGGGCGGCCGGCAGCGCGGGCAGCGGGGCGGCCGGAAGCGCGGGCAGGTAACTGCCCGTGTCGTACGCAGGGGAAACCCGGATCGGGGCGATCTGCGGAGTGCCCCGCTCGGCGACAAGCGAGTCGTAGATCGGAGTGTCCGGGAAGGACGGCGCGGAGTAGTAACCGCCGCCATAGGTGGAGCGGGGGGAGGTCATGAGACATAAGTTAAGCCCTTGATGTGCTGGTTGGGGAGACCGATAAGAGGGTTGTTTTACGTGTCGGTAGTGACTGGGCATCCCCAATGCGAGCGAACTTAGGAAAAATCGGTCGCGCAGCGCCGTAGGGATCGTGTAAAAGCCAAGCTCCGAACGGGTTACCGACGGTTGACGCCTGGTTGACGGAAGGGCCGCGGGAAGGGGTATCCGCGGCGGACATGGGCCTCTTCGAGGTCCGGGTAATAGGTTGGTCATGACCGAATCGGCGGCCCGGCCGGATGTGGCGACTTGCGATGGGGGCGGACATGACAATGCCAAAAGGATCGAATGTTCCGGTGCCGGCACCTGCCGTGCGGATCGAGTTGGGGTGGTCCTCGGGGCCGGGGGTGCCGGACGCCGACGCGTCGGCGCTGTTGCTGGCCTCTTCGGGAAAGGTCCGCTCGGACGACGACTTCATCTTTTACAACCAGGCGGTCCACTCCTCCGGGGCGGTGCGCCACGAGGGCAAGAAGACCGAGGGCGGCCGGGTGACCGACGCGCTCGCCGTCGACCTCGCGCGCGTGGAGCCCGCGATCGAGACCGTGGTGCTGGCCGCTTCGACGGACGGCGGAACGTTCGGGCAGGTCCCCGGACTCTTCATCCGCGTCGTCGACGCGGCGAACGGCGTCGAGATCGCGCGCTACGACAGCGAGGACGCGACCGTCGAGACGGCGTTCGTCCTCGGCGAGCTCTACCGCCGCCAGGGCGCGTGGAAGTTCCGTGCCGTCGGACAGGGTTACGGCAGCGGCCTCGAGGGCCTGGCCACGGACTACGGCATCTCGGTGGACGAGCCCCAGCAGGCGGCCCCGCCCGTCGCCGCCCCGGCCCCTGTGCGGCCTCCGGCTCCCGCCGCCCCGGTCCAGGCCCCGCCGCCGCCCGCCCAGGCGCCCGCCGCGCCCGCTGCCCAGCCCGTACGCCTGTCGAAGGTCACGCTCACCAAGGACGCGCCGTCCGTCTCGCTGAAGAAGCAGGGCGGCACATCCGGCGCGATGCGCGTGAACCTCAACTGGGAGGTGCGCAAGCAGTTCAAGGGCTGGGGCGCCAAGCTCGGCCGGGCCGTGGCGATGCACGCCGACCTCGACCTGGACCTGTGCGCCCTGTACGAACTGGCCGACGGCCGCAAGGGAGTCGTCCAGGCGCTCGGCAACGCCTTCGGTGCCCTTGACCAGCCCCCGTACCTGCTGCTCGACGGCGACGACCGCACCGGAGCGGTCGCCACCGGTGAGAATCTCACCGTCAACCTCGACCACATCAACGACTTCAAGCGCATCGTCATCTTCGTGACGATCTACGAAGGCGCGCGCAGCTTCGCCGACCTGAACGCCACCGTGACGCTGCAGCCGCAGCACGGCGCCTCCATCGACTTCTCGCTCGACGAGTGCACGGTGCCCTCCACGGTGTGCGCGCTCGCGCTGATCACGAACAACAACGGCGACCTCTTCGTGAAGCGCGAGGCCCGCTACCTGGTCCCCGAGCGCGGCGTGAGCCCCCAGCGCACCATCGACTACGCCTACGGGTGGGGCATGAACTGGACGCCCGGCAGGAAGTGACCCTCAGCGCTGCTCGGGAGTGGGATCGGGGCGGGCGTACGTCCGCCCCTTCCACGCCGCACCGCGCCCCCTGTAGTGCTGCACCGCCGAGTCGACCGTCATCAGGAGGTAGAGGAAGGCGGTGAACGGCAGCAGGGGAGCGAGCCACGGCGGCTGCCGGTAGTAGCGCAGCATCGGGAGGTACGTGGCCGTCATCAGGAGCCACGCGAGCCCGCCGGACACGGCCGTGGCCGCGTTCCCGGCCGCCAGGCCTGCCAACAGCGCGACGGGCGGCACCAGATAGACCAGGGCGAGCCCCAGGACCGTGCCGAGCAGCACCAGCGGGTTGTGCCGCAACTGGGCGTAGGCGCTGCGCGAGACCATCCGCCACAGGTCCCCGAGCCGGGGATAGGGCCGCACGCTGTCGACGCGCTCCGCGAGCCCCAGCCAGATGTGGCCGCCCGTGCGCTTCACCGCCCGCGCCAGCGACACGTCGTCGATCACCGCGTGCCGGATGGAGTCGGGAATCCCCGCGCGCTCGGCGGCCGCCGTGCTCAACAGGACGCACCCGCCCGCCGCGGCGGCCGTGCGCGAGCCCTTCCGCGCGATCCAGCGGAACGGGTACAGCTGCGCGAAGAAGTACACGAAGGCCGGGACGACGAGCCGCTCCCACACGCTCACGACCCGCAGCCGCGCCATCTGCGACACGAGGTCGAAGCCGCCCGTCTCCGCCGCCGCCACCAACTGCCGCAGGCTGTCCGGCTCATGGGCGATGTCCGCGTCGGTGAGCAGCAGATAACGGGGTGCACGCGCGCGTGCCAGGGCGATTCCATGACGTACGGCCCAGAGCTTGCCCGTCCAGCCGGGCGGCGGCTCACCGGGCGAGCCGACGGTCAGCGGCAGGCCGCCGTGCCGGTCCGCGAGCGCACGGGCGAGCTCGCCGGTGCCGTCCGAACTCCCGTCGTCGACAAGGAAGACCTCGGCCCGCCCTGGATAATCCTGGGCCAGGAGCGAGGGCAGGCTCTCGGGCAGCACCTCGGCCTCGTCGCGTGCGGGGACGACGACGCAGACCGACGGCCAGGCGTCCGGGTCGCGACGTGGCGGCAGCCGAAGGTCCGTACGCCAGAAGAAGCCCTGCCCCAACAGCAGCCACAGCCAAGCGGCAAGCGATCCGGCGGCGGTCCACACAACGGCGCTCATTCGCCGCAGTCTGCCCCACGGCACCGGGCCGGTGAGGCCGATCGACTATGGTGACCGGGTGAAGATCGCGCTCATGGACTCCGGTATCGGACTGCTCGCCGCCGCGGCCGCGGTACGCCGCCTGCGGCCGGACGCCGATCTCGTCCTCTCATCGGACCCCGACGGACTTCCCTGGGGGCCGCGCACCACCGAGGACATCGTCCAGCGCTCGCTCGCGGTCGCCGAAGCCGCCGCCGAGCACCAACCCGACGCACTGATCGTGGCGTGCAACACCTCCACCGTGCACGCCCTGCCCGCCCTGCGGGCCCGGTTCGAACCCGGCCTGCCCGTCATCGGGACCGTGCCGGCGATCAAGCCCGCGACGGCGAGCGGTGGTTCGGTCGCCATCTGGGCCACGCCCGCCACCACGGGAAGCCCCTACCAGCGTGGCCTCATCGAGGAATTCGCGGGCGGCGCCCGCGTCACCGAGGTCCCCTGCCCCGGTCTCGCGGACGCCGTGCAGTACGCGGACGAGGCGGCCATCGACCGGGCGATCGCAGCCGCGGCAGCACTCACTCCGCGCGATGTAAGCACCGTCGTCCTGGGCTGCACCCATTACGAGCTGGTTGCGGAGCGTATCCGTGCGGCCGTGCAGCAGCCGCAGCTGCCGCCCCTGGTCCTGCACGGCTCCGCCGGTGCGGTCGCCGGCCAGGCGCTGCGCAGGATCGGCATGCTTCCCGGCCCCGGCACCGGTACGGACGGCGGACTGACGGTGATCCTGAGTGGCCGTGTCTCCGAGCTGCCCGCAGCCGCCCGCACCTATGCGGAAGGCCGGCTGCTCGCGGCGGTCAGCCAGGCGAGCTGAGGCCCGCCGGGCTCGCCGAGGCCTGCACGGAGCAGTAACGCTCCGCGACGCGGTGCCTTCGGGGCGGAACCTGAGTAGTCTCATTCGCATGAGGGACCACACCCACGGTGAGTCGGACGGCGCGGCCGACGCCCCGCCGGAAGTCTGGACCGGCAGCGCGACCAATCGTTTCCAGTGGCTGCTGGCGCTGGTAGGTGCCGCCTGCCTCGCGCTCGGCATCGAGCTGGCCGTCGACAGCATGTGGACGTCCGGGATCGCGGCCCTCGCCATGTCCGTCGTGGGGTGCATCGCGGCCGGGCTCCTGATTCTGTTCGGCACCCTCGCCTTCGTCCATGTGGCCGTGAAGGTCGACAAGGAGTGCCTCGAAGTGCGCTGCGGCCACATCGGCCTGCCGCGCCGCCGCATCCCCCTCTCCCATGTGGTGGGCGCCGACTTCGCGCAGGCCGTCAGCCCCCGGCAGTGGGGCGGCTGGGGCTACCGCTCGCGGCCCGACATCGGCACGGCGGTCGTGGTCCGGCGCGGCGAGGGCCTGGTGCTCAAGCTGGGGGACGGCCGTACGTTCACGGTCACCGTCGACAACGCCGAGGCCGCCGTCCGGATCATCCGGGACCGGCTGCCCATGGCGGGGAGCCCGGCGGCCTGACCTGCGACAGTTCGTCGCTCAGCGGCCGCGCGGTCGCGATGCCCGCCAGATAGCCCGCGCCCGTGGTCACCGCCGTGACGCTCAGCGCGTTGCCGACCGAGGCCACGGCGGCGAGCGCCGTCAGGGCGGCCCCCGCCGAAAGGACGACCTGGGTCGAGCGCGGCGAGCGGTACAGCGCGTACAGAAGCCAGCAGAACACCGCCGCCAGCAGCGCCACGCCCGCGAAGCCCTGCTCGGCCGCCTGCTGCAGCGGCGCCGAGTGCGGCTTGCCGTCGATGAGGAGATTCTCGGCCACCGTCGGGCTGACGTCCCCGAACCGTCCCGGGCCCACGCCGAGCGCAGGCTCCCGGCCCGCCAGGTCGAGGGCGTCCTGCCACAGCCGTACGCGGTGCCCGTCGAGCTGGCCCTCCAGGGAAGCGGAGAGCCCGTCCGGGAGTACGTCGTCCGCGATCGCCCAGGTCAGGCCGGTGACCACCACGGTGGCCAGGGCCAGGCCGAGCAGACCGAGGGCCCGGCGCCGCATCAGGGCGGCCGCCAGCGAGCAGAGCAGGATCCCGGTGCACGCGGCGACCCCGGCCATCGAACCGAGCGCCGCGGCGGCGACCACCGTGCCCGCGGCCAGCAGCCGCAGCACAAGGCGCAGCGCCGGCTTCCGGGCGGCCCAGGCAGCGCAGCAGGCCGCGCCCGATGCCAGGATCAGGAGCGCGGCGGTGGCGCCGGTGTGGCCGAGCGGCGCCGTGCTCACGGGCCCCGGCGAGAGCCGCGGTGCGGCGGCCGCCAGGCCGATTCCGGCCAGCGCCCCGGCGCAGGGCGCGGCCACCGGCAGCAGCGTCCCGCAGATCCGGCCGCCCGCGTATCCCGCGGCCACGGCGAGGACCGCGAGCAGGACGCCCTCTGGCTGACCGCCGTGCACCCCCGCGGTGATCAAGGTCCAGGCGGCGCAGACACCGAGCAGGGCGATGCCCGTCGCGTCGGACGCGCTGCGTCGCTCGTACGCCCCTGGTGGACCGGCCGTCGCGGCCATCCCCGTTGCCCCCACCCCGTCGCCCCCCGATGCGTGACGGGCCCCGATCGCGGTGGCTGGATCTGGCCGCACGTCGGGGACTCGGGCACACGTTAGTCGCTGCAACCCCGCATTGGGGATGCCTTGTGCAGGAACGATCCGGCAAGCGGGTGCCGGCACCGCCCGCCACCAGCGCATCCCGCGAGAGCGGCCGATGCCGGCCGAGCTGTCCGTGGGCAAGTCAGGCGCCGTAGACTCCCCGAGTGACCGCCACCACCACCCCCGTAGACGAGTCGGAGCAGCTCGGGCCGCAGTCCGCGCCCGCCTCGCGCAAGGCCCGCGTCCTGCGCGCGCTCGTCCCGGCCGCCGCGGCCGCGCTCTCCGGAGTGCTGCTCTACGTCAGCTTTCCGCCCCGCACCCTGTGGTGGCTGGCCCTGCCGGCCTTCGCGGTGTTCGCCTGGTGCCTGCACGGCCGGACCTGGAAGGCGGGCCTCGGGCTCGGCTACCTCTTCGGGCTCGGTTTCCTGCTGCCGCTCCTGGTGTGGACCGGGGTGGAGGTCGGCCCGGGACCCTGGCTCGCGCTCGCCGCCATCGAGGCGATGTTCGTGGCCCTGGTGGGAGCGGGCATCGCCGTCGTCTCACGGCTGCCGGGCTACCCGCTGTGGGCGGCGGCCCTCTGGATCGCCGGTGAGGCGGCACGCGCGCGCGTGCCCTTCAGCGGATTCCCCTGGGGCAAGATCGCCTTCGGGCAGGCGGACGGCGTCTTCCTGCCGCTGGCCGCGCTCGGCGGGACCCCGGTCCTCGGGTTCGCGGTGGTCCTGTGCGGCTTCGGCCTGTACGAGATCGTCCGCCAGGTGCGCGACGCACGCGGCACGAGCGGGGTGCGCCGTGGTGCCGCCGCCGCGGCCGTCCTGAGCGTGCTCGTCCCGGTGGTCGGCGCCTTCGCCGCGAAGCCGCTGGTCAGCGACGATGCCGAGGACGGCACCGCGACCGTCGCGGCCATCCAGGGCAACGTCCCGCAGGCCGGGCTCGACTTCAACGCCCAGCGCCGTGCCGTACTCGACCACCACGTACGCGAGACGGAGCGGCTCGCCGACCGGGTCGAGGCGGGCAAGGCGAAGCAGCCGGACTTCGTGCTGTGGCCGGAGAACTCCTCCGACATCGACCCGTTCACCAACCCCGACGCGCGCGAGGCGATCGAGCGCGCCGTCAAGGCGATCAAGGCCCCCATCTCGGTGGGCGGCGTCGTCGAGACCAAGGACGGCAAGCTCTTCAACGAGCAGATCCTGTGGGACCCGAAGAAGGGACCCACGGACACCTACGACAAGCGGCAGATCCAGCCGTTCGGCGAGTACATCCCGCTGCGCTCCGTCGTCGGCTTCTTCAGCAGCGACGTCGGCATGGTGCGCCAGGACTTCAGCCGCGGCACCGAGCCCGGCGTCTTCACCATGGCGGGCACCAAGGTCGGCCTCGCCACCTGTTACGAAGCCGCCTTCGACTGGGCCGTGCGGGACACCGTGACACACGGCGCCCAGCTGATCTCCGTACCCAGCAACAACGCGACGTTCGACCGCAGCGAGATGACCTACCAGCAGCTGGCCATGTCGCGGATCCGCGCCGTCGAGCACAGCCGCACCGTCACCGTCCCGGTCACCAGCGGCGTCAGCGCGATCATCCTGCCCGACGGCGAGGTCTCCCAGAAGACCACGTGGTTCACCGCCGACTCGCTCGTCCAGGAGGTGCCGCTGCGCTCCTCACAGACCCCGGCCACCCGGTACGGCATCCTGCCCGAAGGCATCCTGGTGCTGATCGCGGCGGGCGGCATCGGCTGGGCGGTCACGGTGGCCGTTCGGGCCAAGCGCGCCCGTTAGGGTCGACGGCATGGCTACTCCTGACTTCATCCGTACGATCCGGGCCGACGCCGGCCAGCAGCTGTTGTGGCTTCCCGGGGTCACCGCCATCGTCTTCGACGACGAGGGCAGAGTGCTCCTCGGGCGGCGCTCCGACAACGGCAAGTGGTCGGTCATCGGCGGGATTCCGGACCCGGGGGAGCAGCCCGCCGAGTGCGCCGTGCGCGAGGTGTTCGAGGAGACCGCGGTGCACTGCGTGGCCGAGCGGGTGGTGCTTGTCGAGGCGCTTGAGCCGGTGACGTACCCGAACGGCGACACCTGCCAGTTCATGGACATCACGTTGCGCTGCCGGGCCGTCGGCGGCGAGGCACGGGTCAACGACGACGAGTCCCTCGAAGTGGGCTGGTTCGCCACGGACGCGCTGCCCGACCTGCATGAGTTCGGGGTCTTCCGGATCAAGCAGGCGATGGCGGAGGAACAGCCCACCTGGTTCGACCGCTCCTGAGAGCACCGCAACAGCGGATGCCGGTCAGTTCCCCTTGGTCATGTCCACTCGGTCATGTCCCCTTGATCATGTCCGCGCACTTCTCGCCGATCATCATCGTGGTGATGCACGGGTTGACCGCGGGCAGGAACGGCATCACCGACGCGTCGGCCACCCGAAGCCCGGTGACGCCCTTGACGCGCAGCTCGGGGTCGAGCGGTGAGTCCGCGTCGTCCACCGCGCCCATCCGTACGGTGCCCGCCGGGTGGTAGACGGTGTTGTGGGTCTCGCGGATGTACGCGAACAGATCGTCGTCGGTGGTGACTTCGGGGCCCGGCGCGAGTTCGGCGCCCGTCCAGTCCGCCATCGCGGGCCGCGCGGCGATCTCCCGGGCGAGCCGGATGCCGTACGTCATCACGCGGATGTCGTGCTCGTCGGTGAAGTAGCGCGGGTCGACCTTCGGCTTGTCCCGGAAGTCGCGGGTGTGCAGCCGCACCGTGCCCAGGGAGCGGGCTCGCGTGACGTTCGGGGTGAGGCAGAAGGCGTTGTCGGTGGTCGGGTAGCCGCGCCGGTAGGTGTTCATGTCGAAGGGCACCGAGCCGTAGTGGAACATCAGGTCGGGGCGGTCGAGCCCCGGCTCGGTGTCCGCGAAGATGCCGATCTCCCACCACTGGGTGGACGAGGTGACCATGGGCTGCTTCGCTTCCCACATGATCACGCCCTCGGGGTGGTCCTGGAGGTGGGAGCCGACCCCGGGGGAGTCCACCCTGACCTCCACGCCGACCTCCCGCAGCTCCGCGGCCGGGCCGATCCCCGAGAGCATCAGGAGCTTCGGCGAGTCGATGGCCCCGCAGGAGACGATGACCTCGCGGCGCGCGTGGACCGTACCGGAGTGGATGGTGTCCGGCTCCAGGTACTCCACGCCCGTGCAGCGCTGGTTCTCGTCGAACAGGAGCCGCTTGGCCTGCAGGCCCGTGCGTACTTCGAGGTTCGGCCGCTTGCCCAGGATGGGGTGCAGATACGAGACCGAAGCGGACGAACGGGTGCCGTCCGGACGGGAGTTGATCTGGAACCAGTGGGCGCCGCGCACCACCGTCTTGCCGGTGTTGAACGGAGTGGTGGGGATGCCCGCCTCGGCGCACGCGGACAGCAGGGCCGCGCCGCAGGGGTCCTTGGGCGGGACGGAGAGGATGTTCACCGGGCCCGAGCGGCCGTGGTGGTCGCCCGGCGCGTCGTTGGTCTCCAGGCGCCGGTAGAGCGGGAAGCAGTCCGCGGAGCTCCAGCCGGTGCAGCCGAGTGTGCCCCATTCGTCGAGGTCCTCGGCGGGTGCCCAGAAGGCGATGCAGGAGTTGTGCGAGGAGCAGCCGCCGAGCACCTTGGCGCGGGCGTGCCGCATGAAGCTGTTGCCGTTCTCCTGCGGCTCGACCGGGTAGTCCCAGTCGTAGCCGGACTCCAACAGGGCCATCCACTTGTCCAGTTGGAGGATGTTGTCGTCGCCGACGTCGGAGGGTCCCGCCTCCAGCACGCAGACGCGGACGTCCGGGTCCTCGGTCAGCCGGGCGGCGACGACGGCGCCTGCCGTACCGCCGCCGACCACCACGTAGTCGTACTCGGACAAGGGGCTCTCTGCGGGCATCACGTCTCCAGGATCTGCGGAGTCAGGGGGCGGCGGCCGGGGGCGGCGGTGTGGGAGTGGCGGACTGGACGCGGTGCTCTTCGAGCACGCCCGTCTTGTGCCGCTGCACGAACCAGTAGTAGGCGAAGCCGCCGAGCGCGACGATGCCGATGAAGACGAAGGCGCCCCAGCGCAGGTACCAGTGCTGCGGGCCCGTCGCGTTGTACACCTCGGCGCGCGGCCAGGCGAGGTTGAGCGACATGGCGGCGCCCCACAGCACCGCGACGACGTTGATCGGCAGCCCCCACCGGCCGAGCGAGAACTTCCCCTCGATCGGCGTCCATTGACCGCGCAGCCGCTTGATCAGCATCGGTACGGTGACCAGCAGATAGGCCACGTAGATCATGATGATCGCGATGCTGGTGATCACCGAGAAGATCTGCGGCTGGTTGATGTTGATCACCAGGATGACGACACCCACCACACCGATCAGGACGGCGGGCACCACGGGCGTCTGGAACCGCGGGCTGACCCGGGCCAGCGCCGAGCCCGCGGGCAGGTTGTTGTCCCGCGCCATGGCGAACATCAGCCGGATGCCGGCGGCCTGCACGGCCAGCACGCAGACGGTGATGGCGATGACCACGCACCACAGGAAGATCTCGCCGATGGTCGAACCGAGCGTCTCGAGGACCACGTACTGCAGCCCGCCCGTCGACAGTTCCTCGGCGTGCAGGTCCGGCACCGCCATCAGGGCGAAGAGCAGGATGAGACCGCCGATGATGAAGGACGCGATGAGCGCCCGCAGGATGGCGCGCGGCGCGTTGCGGCCCGGGTTGTGCGACTCCTCGCCGAGCGACGACGCCGTGTCGAAGCCGTACATCACATACGCCGACGCCAGGGACGCGGTCAGGAACGCACCGAAGTACCCGAGGTTCTGGCCGCTGCCGAGTCCGTACGTCTCGGTCAGGACGCTGCTGGGGCCGCGGGTGATGTGCGCCGCGAGGAAGACGATCAGGGCGACGGCGGCGATCAGCTCGATGAAGACGCCGGCGGAGTTGATCCGGGCCATCAGCTGTACGCCGAAGGCGTTGACCACGGTGGAGAAGAGGATGAGCACGGTGCCCAGGAGCACGGCGTTGGCGGCCGCGTCGTTCTTGCCCGTGCCGTCACCCACGAACTGGAACCAGCTGTCGATCTGCGGCAGCGTGATCTGATAGGCGAGCGCCACGGCGGACAGGGTCACCATCGTGGCTGTCATCATCATCCAGCCGCCGAGCCAGCCCACGTGCGGGCCGCCCATCGTCTTGGCCCAGTTGTAGATCGAACCGGCGACCGGATAGTGGGCGGCGAGCTCGCAGAAGCACAGCGCCACCATCAGCTGTCCGGCGAAGACCATCGGCCACGACCACCAGTAGGCGGGACCGCCGAAGCTGACGCCGAAGTAGAAGAGCTGGAAGGTGCCGGTGAGGATCGAGATGTAGCTGATGCCGGCCGCGAAGGTGTGGAAGTTGCCCAGGGTCCGCTTGAGTTCCGGCCGGTAGCCGAGCTCGCCGAGCGCGTCGTCGTCGTGCTCGCCCTGGGTCTTCTCCGGGACGGCGGGACCGGGGCCCGCTCCGGGTTCCGTACTCATTCGAACCACCTCTGCGGGGTCGCTGCGAGATTGCGCCAGATGTGCTTGGCCTCCTGGTACTCGGCGAGTCCCGCCGGTCCCAGCTCGCGGCCGAAGCCGGACTGCTTCATTCCGCCCCACTCCGCCTGCGGCACATACGGATGGAAGTCGTTGATCCATACGGTTCCGGCGCGCAGCCGGGACGCCACGCGCTGGGCCTTGCCGGTGTCCTGCGACCAGACGGCCCCCGCCAGGCCGTAGACCGTGTCGTTGGCCAGCGCGAGCGCCTCCTCCTCGTCCCGGAACCGCTCGACGGTGAGCACCGGGCCGAAGGACTCGTCGGCGACCACGGACATGCCGGGCGTGCACTCGTCGAGGACGGTCGGCAGGTAGTAGTAGCCGTCCCGCAGCGCCGGGTCGTCCGGGCGGGCGCCGCCGCAGCGAAGCACCGCACCCTCGGCGATGCCGGCCGCCACGTACGCCTCGACCTTGGCGCGGTGCGCGGCGGAGATCAGCGGGCCCGTGCGGGCGTTGTCGTCGAAGGGGCCGCCGAGCGGGATCCGCCGGGCACGCGCGACCACCTCGTCGACGAACGCGTCGTGCAGTTCGTCCTGGACGAGGAGCCGCGCCCCGGCCGAGCAGACCTGCCCCGAGTGCAGGAAGATCGCCATCAGGGCGTAGTCGACGGCCGCCTCGAAGTCGGCGTCGGCGAAGACGATGTTGGGGTTCTTGCCGCCGAGTTCCAGGGCGACCTTCTTCACCGTGGGCGCCGCGGCGGCCATGATCCGGCGCCCGGTCACGAGCCCCCCGGTGAACGACACCAGGTCGACGCGAGGGTCCTCGCTGAGCGGTGCGCCCGCGGTGGGGCCCGCGCCGAGGATCAGGTTGGCGGCCCCGTCCGGAAGGCCGGCTTCGGCGAGCAGCCGCATCAGGATGATGGCGGTGTGCGGGGTCAGCTCGCTGGGCTTGAGGACGAAGGTGTTGCCCGCGCCGATCGCCGGGGCGACCTTCCACGCGGTCTGCAGCAGCGGATAGTTCCACGGAGTGATCAGGGCGCACACCCCGACCGGCTCGTACACCACCCGGCTGTCCACCTCCGGATTCCCGGCGTCGACGATCCGGTCGGTGCCGCCCGCCGCCGTCAGGTTGCCGAAGTAGCGGAAGCAGTTGGCGATGTCGTCCATGTCGTACTCGCTCTCCACGAGCCGCTTCCCGGTGTCCAGGGATTCGGCGCGGGCGAGTGCGTCCTTGTCGCGTTCCAGCAGGTCGGCGACGCGCAGCAGCAGGCGGCCGCGTTCGGCGGCCGGGGTGTGCGGCCACGGGCCGGAGTCGAAGGCCTCGCGCGCGGCGGCGATCGCCGCGGCGGCGTCCTTCGGCCCGGCCTCGTCGACGGCCGCGATATGGGTGTTGTCGGCGGGGCAGCGGATCTCCCGAACCTGCCCGTCCACGGCGGCGGTCCACTTACCGCCGATGAACAGCTCCGGCATGACGGCTCCTCCGGTCGGATACGCGGAGACGACCCGACCGAGACCCGGCCGGTCACGCTCCGTCACCCTCGATCGGCGGAACGTGCTCCACCCCTAGACGGTAAGGAGCACACGCCGTACGCGCACTACGGGCGCCGCTGTCCGGCGGGCGCCGGCGGTGAGCGCGGCCGTCTGTCACCCGCCGGGCGGGCCCTCTGCGTACAGGCCCTCTGCGTACCGGCCCCCCTGCGTACCGGCCGAAGATCGCACGGTCGTCACTCCGTTAGCCTGAAGGCACGATGAACCGGCTGACCACGTCATGGGGCGCGTACGACCTCACACGATTTCCCGAGGACCCTCGCGACCAGTTGCGGGCCTGGTCCGCGGCCGACGCCTATCTGCTGCGGCATCTCGCGGGCGAGACGGAGGAGGGGGCGCAGCCCGTCGACATCTCCGGCACGGTGGCCGTCGTCGGCGACCGCTGGGGTGCGCTGACCACCGCGCTCGCCGGGCGCGGGCACACGCCCACGCTGATCACCGACTCGTTCCTCGCGCACGAGGCGACGCGGGCCAACGTGGCGCGCGCCGGTCTCGCGCCGGACGCGGTGCGGCTCTCGACGACCCGGGACACCCCGCCCGGCCGCGTCGACGTCCTCCTGGTCCGCGTGCCGAAGAGCCTCGCGCTACTCGAGGACCAGTTGCACCGGCTCGCCCCCGCCCTGCACGCGGGCACGGTCGTCGTCGGCGCGGGCATGGTGACCGAGATCCACACCTCCACCCTGGAGCTGTTCGAGCGGATCATCGGCCCCACGCGGACCTCCCTCGCCCGGCAGAAGGCGCGTCTCATCTTCTGTACGCCCCAGCAGCGGACCGGCGCCGGCTCCAGCCCCTGGCCGCGCAGTTATGTGCTGGACGGCGACTCCGGGGCGGGCTCGGGACTCACCGTGGTCAATCACGCGGGCGTCTTCTGCGCCGAACGCCTCGACATCGGCACCCGCTTCTTCCTGCGCCATCTGCCGACCGGCAGGGGCGGCGCGCACATCGTGGACCTGGGCTGCGGCAACGGCGTGCTCGGCACGGCCGCCGCCGTCGCCGACCCTGAGGCCACGGTCACCTTCATCGACGAGTCCTACCAGGCCGTCGCGTCGGCGGAGGCCACCTTCCGGGCCAACGCCGAGGAATCCACCAAGGCGGAGTTCGTCGCGGGCGACGCGCTGGCCGCCGTACCCGCCGGGTCGGTGGACCTCGTCCTCAACAACCCGCCCTTCCACAGCCACCAGGCGACCACCGGCGCGACCGCCTGGCGGATGTTCAGCGGGGCGCGCGCCGCGCTGCGCCCCGGCGGCGAACTGTGGGTCGTCGGCAACCGCCACCTCGGGTACCACGTGAAGCTGCGCAAGCTCTTCGGCAACTCCCAAGTCGTCGCCAGTGACCCGAAGTTCGTGGTCCTGCGCGCCGTGAAGGGGAGCGTGAAGGGGAACTCGTCGCGATGAGCGGCGAGTTGTTTCCCCGGACGCGGTCGGAGATCGCGCCTGGTGCCGTGCACGTGCCGGACTGGCTGTCGCTCGACGAGCAGCGGAACCTGGTCGCGTCGTGCCGGGAGTGGGCACGGCCACCGGCCGGTCTCAGGACGGTGAAGACACCGGGCGGCGGCATGATGACGGCCCGTCAGGTGGGGCTCGGGTGGCACTGGTTTCCGTACGGGTACGCGCGTACCGCGGTGGACGGCGACGGTGCCCCGGTGAAGCCGATGCCGCCGTGGGTCGCGGCCTTGGGGCGTGCGGCCGTCGATGCCGCGTACGGGGTTGCCCTCGGCAGCGGCGAGGAATACGACATCGCGCTCATCAACTTCTATGACGCCGAGGCCCGCATGGGCATGCACCGGGACGCCGACGAGAAGTCAACTTCCCCGGTGGTCTCGCTCTCCCTCGGCGACTCCTGCGTCTTCCGCTTCGGCAACACGGAGACGCGGACGAAGCCGTACACGGACATCGAGCTGCGCAGCGGCGACCTGGTCGTCTTCGGAGGGCCTTCGCGGCTCGCCTATCACGGTGTGCCGCGGGTGTACGCGGGAACCGCCCCGCCGGACCTCGGTCTGACGGGGCGGCTGAACATCACGCTGCGGGTGAGCGGCCTGGAATGACTCAGGCGTCGAAGGCCGTCGCCCGTGTCACCGGCTCCCACGCGGCGCCGTCTCGGCGTAGTCCGGTATCTCGACGGCGGCTGCGCTGGTGTTGCCGAACAGGCTGGTGCGGAACGCACCGGGCTCCACGATCAGGACCTTGATGCCCAGCGGCCCCACTTCCTGCGCCAGCGCCTCGGAGATCCCCTCCAGGGCGCCGACACGGCTGCGGCCCGCGTTGTTCACCAGGACGTCGATCCGTCCGTGGCGGTCGACGTACACAGCAGGATCCTCCGGTACTTCTCCGCGGTGGCGCAGGAGTCGCACTTCACGCGGGCCGCGGACCTGTTCGTGCGGGACCGGCTGCGGAGCTGAAGTCTCCCGCTGATTTCCCCTTTCCTCGTCAGCACCGTTGACCCCGCCGTAACACGCCCTTACCGTTTCCGCGTTCGAGATTACAGATGACGTACGAAATATCGAACGTCGCGTGTGGGGAGGCCCGTTGATGGAGAGCAGGGTGCTGCGCAAGGCGGCATGGCGGCTGTTGCCGTTTCTCGGCCTGCTGTATGTGATCGCCTACATCGACCGCTCGAACGTGGGCTTCGCGAAACTGGAGCTCCAGGCCGAACTGGGCGTCAGTGCCACCGCGTTCACCCTCGGGCAGGTCTTCTTCTTCACCGCGTACGCCCTGTTCGAGGTGCCCAGCAATCTGCTGCTCCACCGGGTCGGCGCGCACCGCTGGATCGCGCGGATCCTGCTGACCTGGGGCCTGGTCACGATCGCCACGACCCTCGTGCACAGCACCTGGCAGTTCTATCTCGCCCGGTTCGCGCTCGGTGCCGCCGAGGCCGGGTTCTTCCCCGGAGTGCTCTACTACCTCTCCCGCTGGTTCCCCGGCAGTCATCGCGGCCGCGCCATCGGCGCGTTCATGCTCGCCGCGCCGGTCTCGTTCATCGTCGGCAATCCGCTGATGGGCGTCCTCATGGACCTCGACGGGACGTGGGGTCTGACCGGCTGGCAGTGGGTGTTCCTCGCCACCGGCATCCCGGCCGTGCTCGTCGCCCCCGTCGTCCTGCTGCGCCTTCCCGCCGGACCCGAGGACGCGGGCTGGCTGGCGCCGGACGAGCGGCGGTGGCTCACCGACGCCCTGGCCGCCGAGCGGGCCGACGCGGGCGAGCAGCCGCGGCACGCCCTCGGGGTCCTGCGCGACCGCCGCGTCCTGACCGCGGCCGTCTTCTTCCTGGCCTTCCCGCTCTCCACCTACGGTCTGTCCTTCTGGCTGCCCACGATCATCGACGGCTTCGGCGACCTGACGAGCACCGAGGTCGGCTTCGTCTCCGCGATTCCGTACGTGTGCGTCGCCGCGGGCCTGGTGATCGTGCCGCGCCTGGTGGCCCGCCGGGACACCCCCTACCTCTGGACCGCGGCGATGCTCGCCCTGACCGTCGCGGGGTTCACCGTCACCGCGCTCTTCGGCTCGCCCGTCGTGCAGATGCTCGGCCTGTGCGCGGCCGCCGTCGGCGGATACGCGGCACAGCCCGCCTTCTGGGCGCTGATCCCGCGCTTCCTCACCGGAGCCGCGGCGGCCGCCGGCATCGCAGCCGTCAACGCGGTCGGCAACCTCGGCGGCGGCTTCGGGCCGCTCGGCATCGCCGCGGTCGTCGACTCCACCGGCAGCGCCCTGACCGGCCTGCTCTTCCTCCTCGCGGTGGCGGTGCTCGGCCTGCTCGCCGTGCCGCTGCTGCGACGCGCCCTGAGCACTGGCACGCCGCCGCCCGCCACGGCCTCGGTGGGGCTGCCGACGGCCGCCGAGAAGCTCACCTCGTAGCCCGAATCCGTTCCCGTACCGAAGGAGTCGCATGAGCCGCAGTGATCTGCCCAGCCGCAGGGGTGTGCTGCGAGGGACCCTCGCCACCGGCGCCGCCATCGCCGCGCAGGGCCTCGCCCAGGGCCCGGCCCACGCCGCGTCGGGGCCGCGCGCCTACCGCAATCCGCTCGTCGAACAGCGCGCCGACCCGCACATCCACCGGCACACCGACGGCCACTACTACTTCACGGCCACCGCACCCGAGTACGACCGCATCGTGCTGCGCCGCTCGCGCACCCTGCGGGGCCTCACGCAGGCCGGCGAGTCCGTCATCTGGCGGCGGCACACCAGCGGCGACATGGCCGCGCACATCTGGGCCCCGGAGCTCCACCGCGTCGACGGCGCCTGGTACGTCTATTTCGCCGCGGCCCCCGCCGACGACGTGTGGAAGATCCGCATCTGGGTCCTGGAGAACACCAACGCCGATCCGTTCAAGGGCAGTTGGACCGAGAAGGGGCAGATCGCCACCGCCTGGGACACCTTCTCCCTGGACGCCACCACCTTCACACACCGGGGCGGCCGCTACCTCGCCTGGGCGCAGCACGAGCCCGGACAGGACAACAACACCGGTGTCTTCCTGTCCCGGATGGCCAACCCCTGGACCTTGACGGGACCTCAGATCCGGCTGACCACACCGGAGTACGACTGGGAGTGCGTCGGCTTCAAGGTGAATGAGGGGCCCTACGTCCTCCAGCGCAACGGCCGGGTCTTCCTCACCTACTCGGCCTCCGCCACCGACTTCAACTACTGCGTCGGTCTGCTCACCGCCGACGACACGAGCGACCTCATGGACCCCGCATCCTGGTCCAAGTCGCCCGCCCCGGTCTTCACCAGCAACGACACGACCGGCCAGTACGGTCCCGGCCACAACTGCTTCACCGTCGCCGAGGACGGCCGCACCGACGTCCTCGTCTACCACGCACGCCAGTACAAGGAGATCGAGGGCGACCCCCTGAACGACCCCAACCGCCACACCCGCATCCAGCAGCTCGGCTGGAAGGCCGACGGCACGCCGGACTTCGGGGTCCCCGTGCCCGACGCCCGGTAGGGGAACTCAGGCCCGCATCACAAGGCGGTCCACGGCGGCGGTCCCGGAGGTGTAAGTCCCGGAGGTGTAGGGGACGGGCAGTCCGCCCCCCGCACCCGACGGCAGCGTCTGTTCGAGAGCGCCGAGCAGCCGCTGCACATCGGCCGACGGGCGGACCACCAGACGCAGAAAGCGACTTGAGCTGCCGATCTTGTTGCCGCACTCGCGGATCAGGATGCCGTGCTCCTCCAGGAGCCGGTCCCGCAGTTCGGCCCCGTCGACGCCGTCGGGGAGCCGGACGTACACGAAATTGCCGTGCGAGGGATAGGTGACGAGGCCGGGCAGGCGGGCCAGGTGCCAGATCATCTCCTGGCGGTCCCGGCGCACCTGACGCAGGCTCAGGTCGTAGGCGTGGCGGTGCTGCTTCAGCATGAACACCACGGTCTCCGCGAAGGAGTTGAGGTTCCACTTCGGCAGCGCGGCGCGCACCTTGGCGGCCAGGCCCGGGTTGGCGACGAGATAGCCGAAGCGCACGCCGTGCAGCCCGAAGTTCTTGCCGAGGCTGCGCAGCACGATCACATTGGGGCGAAGCACCGCCTCGTCCACCACGGTCGGCTGCGGTTCGGCGTCGGCGAACTCCAGGAACGACTCGTCCACGACCACCAGGTCCAGGTCCTGCAGCGCGTCGAGCAGCGCGAGCACCGAGTGGCGCGGCAGCAGGCCGCCGTCCGGGTTGTTGGGGTTGCAGATGACGGCCGTGCGGGAGCCGCGGGCGCGTACGAAGTCGACGAAGGCCGCCGGGTCCAGGGCGAATCCGGCGGTCTGCGGCAGCGGGAACATGTCGACCCGCTTGCCGGTCTCCATCGGCTGATCGGTCCACCGGCCGAACGTCGGCACCGGCACGGCCAGCGCGTCACGGACCAGCAAGTGGTCGATCCAGGTGATGAGTTCGGTGGATCCGTTGCCCATCGCGACGGTCTGCGGATTGAGCCCGAGCACCGCGCTCAGCTCGGCGGTCACGGTGTCCGCGCTGCTCGGGTAATAGGTGAGGATGTCCCGGAGGCGGCCGCCGAGCTCGTCGAACATCTCGGGCGTGGGGAAGTACGGATTGCACGGGATGCAGAAGTCGATGAGCGGCCGCCCGCCCTCCGCCGCCCGGCTCAGCGTGGAGTACGAGGGGCTGTGCGCGGTGGACGCGCGGAAGAGGGCGGTGACGGTGCCCGCGTCTGCCATGGAGGTTGCCTTCGGGTGCGCCGGATGCTCCGGATGGGGGGGAAGTGCTGTCTCCCCTACATACGGACACGGGCCGGGGCTTGCTCAACCGGTGGGGCTTGAGGGGCGCGGTCGCCGCCTGGTGGACATGGGTGAGCCCCCGCCTCGCGAGGCGGGGGCTCATGCCAGGTGCTTAGAGGGCGCCGGCGGCCGAGATGGTGATCTTGGCCTTGGTGGCGCCGGACTGCGAGCCGAGGGCCTCGATCTTCTTGACGAGGGCCATGCTCTCCTCGTCGGCGACCTCGCCGAACACCACGTGCTTGTTGTCCAGCCAGCTCGTGACGATCGTGGTGATGAAGAACTGCGAGCCGTTGGTGTTCGGGCCCGCGTTGGCCATCGAGAGCTGACCCGGCTTGGTGTGCTTGAGCGTGAAGTTCTCGTCGGGGAACTTCTCGCCGTAGATGCTCTTGCCGCCCGTGCCGTTCCCGGCGGTGAAGTCGCCGCCCTGGAGCATGAACTCCGGGATGACGCGGTGGAAGCTCGAGCCGGCGTAGCCGAAGCCCTTCTCGCCGGTGCAGAGCGCGCGGAAGTTCTCCGCGGTCTTCGGCACGACGTCGTCGAACAGGTTGAACGTGATCCGGCCCTCGGGCTGGTCATTGATGGTGATGTCGAAATAAGCCTGGATGGTCATGCGCCTCATCCTGTCATTGCCCTGTCCCCACCCGCCAACCGAACCCCCCGAAGAGCCCTCAGCGACCCCGGTGACCAGGCATGATGTCGTCGATCTTGATCCTCATGAAGGTGATCGAGTTCGCCGGGAAGGTGTACGAGAAGGCGTCGGACACCCCTTCGAACGTCGATTCCACCGGTCGCACGGGGGTCGCGTCCTTGGTGTTCTCGGCGGCCGGGTCGGCGGCGAGGGTCGTCACCTTCGCACTCGGTGCGACCCGTGCGCCCGAGCCGAGATCGATCTTGGTGCGGGCATCTGAACCCTGAGCATTGACGACCTTGAGGATGACGTCACCCCTGGCCTTGTCGCGGGTGACGACCTGGCGGAACGGCTCGGCGGGCTTGTCGTCGGTGAAGGAGCCCCACTTCTTGCCGTCGAGGTAGAGCGTCACCTGGCGGCCGCGCACCTCCACGCGGAGGTCGTAGCTGCGGCCCGTCTCGATGGTCGTGGTGTCCTGGACCATGGTCTGCTTCGCGCCGTCGACGGTCTTCTCGACGGCCGACCGCGTGTTGTTCCAGCCGCCCAGGTTCCACCAGTAGTGGTTGCCGGTGTCCTTGACGCCGAAGGCGACCATGAAGCCCTCCTTGCCGGACTTCTTGGTGGCCTTCACGTTCAGGTCGTAGTTCTGCCAGCCCTTGTCGCCCGCCGTGACCAGGGTGTTCTCGACGTCCTCGGCGGACTGGACGTACGCACCGTCCCGGACCGCCCAGCTGCCCTTGTCCGCGGCCCTGGTCCACCGGCCGTCACCGGCGGAGAAGTCGTCGGAGAGGAGCGTGCCGCCGTCCTCGCCGGTGACCAGCACATCGTCGTACGCCGCGCTGGTCGCCCAGGTGGACAGGCCGACGGCGCCGGTGATGGGCCCCGACGTGGCGGGGGTCGCGGAGGCCTTGGACGGTACGACCTCGTCGCCGGCGTTGCGCATGAAGAGCTTCTGCGTCTCGTAGTTGGCCGAGCCCCAAGACTGGTCGTTGTCGAACCAGATCATGTTCGGCTTCCACTGCACGTAGTCCTCGTTGGCGAGCAGCGGGGCGTACGAGGCGAGCTCGACGATGTCGGCATTGCGTTCAAGGCCGGTCATGTACGCCGCTTCGGACAGGGCGTTGGAGAATTTGTTGCCCTGCGACGCGTACTCGCCGAGGAACACCTTCGGGCCCTGGCGGTCGTAGGAGTCGTAGCGGTCGTTGTTCTCCAGGAACCACTGCGGGCTGTTGTAGTAGTGCTCGTCGACCATCGCGACGTCCGCGTCACGGTTGAGCTGCCAGGCCTTGTCGAAGGTCGAACCGCTGTCGTCGGGGCCGGAGTTGGAGATGACCGTGACGTCCGGGTACTTCGCCTCGATGGCCGCGCGGAACTCCTTGAAGCGGGCGAAGAACTCCTCCGGGAGGTTCTCCTCGTTGCCGACTTCGAGGTGGGTCAGGCGGAAGGGCTTCGGGTGGCCCATCGCCGCCCGCTGCTTGCCCCACTCGCTGGTCGCCGGGCCGTTGGCGAACTCGATGAGGTCCAGGGTGTCCTGGATGTGCCGTTTGAGCAGCGCCGGGTCGTCGGTGGCCTTGTTCTGGCCGCAGCCGGTCACCAGGGCGGGCACCACGGGCAGCGGCATGGCGCCGGTGTCCTCGGCGAACTGGAAGTACTCGTAGTAGCCGAGGCCGTAACTCTGGTTGTAGCCCCAGAAGTTGGCGTTCGTGGCGCGCCGCTCGACCGGGCCGATGGTGTCCTTCCACTGGTAGGAGCGCTTGCGCTGCCAGCCGGACCGCTCGTCGTACGCCTCATGGGAGCCGGTGTTGACCAGGCAGCCGCCGGGGAAGCGCAGGAAGCCGGGGTTCAGGTCGGCGATCTTCTGGGCGAGCTCCTTGCGCAGGCCGTTCGGGCGGCCCTTGTAGGTGTCGCGCGGGAAGAGGGAGATCTCGTCGAGGGCGACGGGTGCGCCCGATGCGACGGTGAGGCGCCCGGTGGCGGAGGTGCGGCCGGCGGTGAACACGGCCTCGTACTTCGCCCAGCCGCCGCGCGCGGTGACCCGGCGGGCCGGGGCGAGGTCGCCGGAGGCGTCGCGCAGGGTGAGGGCGAGCGGCGCGCTGTCCGTCCCGCCGGTGCGGGCCCAGACGGAGAAGTCGTAGCGCTTGCCCTTGGTGACCGCGATGCCGGTGTTGTAGCCGGAGTTGGTGACGGACGAACCGCCGTCCAGGGAGAGGTAGTTGCGGTTGCGGGCGTTGAGGCGGCCGTCGTCGTTCACCACCTCGGCGGAGCCGGAACCGGATGTGTCCCACGAAGTGAGCGGCTTGTAGGACGCGTTGTCGGCGGTGCTGTACTCGAAGGAGCGGTTCTGGATCAGCTCGGCGTAGAGGCCGCCGTCCGCCGCGCGGTTGATGTCCTCGTAGAAGACGCCGTACATCGAGTCGTCGATCTTCGCGCCGGTGCGGGTCGGGTCGACGTCGATCGTGTAGTCGGTGGGTTCGGCCGCGGTGGTGGGTCCCGCGGCGAGCGTTCCGGCGAGCAGGGCTCCCAGGGTGAGCCCGATCCTCCATCGTCTGCGTGCCATGCGTACCCCAGTCTCTGTGCGATATCTCGAACGTCGATCAGTAGGCCGAACGGAAACTTAGGCAGCGAGGAGCGGTGCGTCAACGCATTGCGCAAGAAGTGGCCGATGTGTGCCCCGGGGTTCGTGATGCCGAACAACTTCCGGGAGATTGAGGGGACTTCGCCGCCGGTCTCCCTCTAGGGTCGGAGCGACCCCGCGTCGAAGCGCTTCGCCAACCCCCCCGCCAACGCCCAGGAGAGCCGAATGGTCAACCTCGCCGAGGTCGCCCAGCATGCCGGAGTCTCGGCCAGCACGGTGAGCTACGTACTCAGCGGCAAGCGGCCCATATCCGCCCCCACCAAGGCCCGCGTCGAACGGTCCATCCGGGAGCTCGGCTACCACCCGAACGCCGGCGCCCGCGCCCTGGCCAGCAGCAGGACCAACATCATCGCGCTGATGGTGCCGCTGCGCACCGACATGTACGTACCGGTGATGATGGAGATCGCCGTCGCCGTCGCCACCACCGCGCGCACCCACGGGTACGACGTGCTGCTCCTGACCGGCGAGGAGGGGCCCGGTGCGGTCCGCCGCATCGAGGCCAGCGCGCTCGCCGACGCGATGATCCTCATGGACGTGGAGCTGCACGACGAGCGCCTTCCGCTGATCCGCGAGGCCGACCGGCCCGCCGTGCTCATCGGCGTGCCCGCCGACCCCACCGGCCTGACCTGCGTCGACCTCGACTTCGTGGCGACCGGCGCGCAGTGCGTGGAGCACCTCGCCGGGCTCGGACACCGGGAGATCGCCGTGATCGGCGAGGCGCCCGCGGTGTACGAGCGGCACACCGGCTTCGCCGAGCGGACCCTGGACGGGCTGCGCGCGCGGGCCCGGGAGCTCGGCGTGCGGGTGCTGCACCGGCCCTGCGACGGGACGTACGACGCACTGGCCGCGACCCTCGCCAGGATCTTCGACGAACGCCCCGGCACCACGGGCTTCGTCGTGCAGAACGAGCCGGCGGTGGAACCCCTCCTGAGCCTGCTGCGCCGGCAGGGCCGCGCCATCCCCGAAGACGTCTCCGTCATCGCTGTCTGCCCTGACCAGGTCGCCACCCAGGCCTCGGTGCGCCTCACCTCCGTCGGTATCCCGGCTCAGGAGATGGGGCGCGAGGCGGTGGAGCGTGTCGTCGCCAAACTGCGGGGCCAGGCCGTCGACGAAGTCTCCCTGCTCACCCCGGAGTTGACGGTCCGCGCGAGCTCGGGCCCCGCAAAGGGCTGAGGAGTCTGACTGGGATTACGGACGTTGTTCGACCTCTCGTACAGGCGTTGCTATGCTCGCGCACCGCGCGCAAGGACAGAGAGAGGTCACCCGTGGGGACAGCCGTCGACGACGCAGCCGCCGCGGAGTTCCATGACTTCTTCGAGCGGCACTACGCCGAACTCGCCCGCCTCGCCCACCTGTTGACCGGCGAGAAGGACGCCGCGGACGATCTGGCGGCGGACGCCCTGGTCGCGCTCTGGCACCGCTGGGACCGGGTGCGGGCCGCCGACCACCCGGCCGCGTACGCCCGCGGTGTCGTCGCCAACATGGCGCGCAGCCGCATCCGCAGCGCCGTCCGGGAGCGCCGCAGAGTGGCTCTCTTCTGGGGGCAGCGCTCGGAGGGCGTGGACGACCCCGACGTACCGGCGGTCGTCGATGTCCAGGAGGCGCTGCGTACGCTGCCGTTCCGCAAGCGGGCCTGTGTGGTCCTGCGGCACGCCTTCGACCTGTCGGAGAAGGACACCGCCCGCACCCTCGGCATATCGGTCGGTACGGTGAAGAGCCAGACGTCCAAGGGAATGGCGGAGCTGCAACGGCTCCTGGGCGACCGCGCCGCGGCAGAGCTCGTGGGAGGGAGGCAGTGATGGACGACGTACGCAAACAGCTGCGCGATGCCGCGGCCGAGCACCGCCCCGACCGGGAGCGGATGCTCGCCCGGGTCGAGCGCGGCATGGAACGCGACGCAGCCCCGGGCGCCTCGTCCCGCGGCAGGCCCCTGCGCCCCGCTCCCTGGCTGCGCATCGCGGGCGCGACGGCCGCCGTGGCAGGAGTCCTCGCGCTCGGCGGTTACGCCGTCGCCTCCGTGGTCCATGGCGATGAGCCGCCCCGCACCGTCGGCACACCTGCCGCCGCCGAACCCCCGGCCGCCACACAGCCGTTGGCCCCCGACGCCAAGGGCGTCGAGGACGGCTTCCTGTGGAGCGACGGCTCCATCGACCCGAAGAGCAACGACTTCTGGGCGCAGAGCACCCTGACCTTCAAGACCGGGAATCCGCTCACCGCGCTCACCGTCGAACTGCGCGTCGCGCAGACCGGCGGCGTCGCCGACACGGGCAATTGGCGCTCCCTGCCCGCCGGCGACTTCACCGTCTCCGTACGCGAGGCGGGCGGTGATCTTGTCTACCGCTGGACGCTGAAGGCGGGCCGGACGGTCCCGGCGGGGAAGCATGTCTTCGCGGGGCAGTACAACCACGCCGAGGGCGGCAGGGACGCGGGCGACGACACCTACGCGGCGGAGGCGACCGCGTCGGGCCGGAAGGCCGCGGTGCGGGGCGACTTCGCCCGCACCTCCTAGGCCACGTGGGCCGCGGCGGACCTTCCGCGCACGGCCGCTGTCACGCCGTCGGCGTGACCTCCGCGAGCAGCCCGTCGACGAACGCGCGGAGCCCCTGGGGGTAGATGTCCCGTGCGGCAAGCGCGGCCCATCGCACGCCGATGGCGGCCAGGCGGGGCACCTGGGACGGGTCCAGGTCGTCGCGGTAGGCGAAGGGATGGCCGGCGGCATGCCGGCGGGCGGAGTGGGCGCGGACGAGGACCTCGCCGACGGTGTAGTACCAGAGGCTGCGGAAGACGTCGACGCTCTGCTCGGGCGTGCATCCGTGGTCCTCGGCCCCGGCCACGATGGCTTCGACCATCCACATCGCCGATTCGTCGAGCAGGCCGACGAAACCGTCGGCCGACAGGACCTCCGCGGCCCATGGCCAGGCGGCGAGCGCGTCGTGCAGCGCGGTGGCGGCCACGACGATGCGCTCCCGTGGGTCGCCGGGCAGTTGGGGGCGCTCGATCCGGGCGACGTGGTGATTGAGCAGCAGGAGCAGGAGATCGTCCTTGCTCTGGATGTGGTGGTACAGGGTCGTCGCCCCGATGCCCAGCTCGGCGGCGAGCCGGCGGATGGTCAGCTTCTCCCAGCCGTCCCGGTCGATCAGCTCCCGGGCTGCCGTCAGGATCTGCGGACGGGACGTCAAGGGCGGGCGGCCGGTGCGGCCCTGTGGTGCGGGAGAGCGCGGCGATAGGGGCGATGCGGGCATGGCCCCATCATGCCGTCCCGCCGCCTTCCGTCGCGCGGCCGGTGCGGGTCCCACCGCTTTCAAGCCCTTTCAAGCCCTTTCAAGGTCGACAGAGGGCACCCTCGATGCTACTTTCGGAACGCGTTCGGAAAGTCGGAGAGCAGTGCCGACAGCAGTGTCGAGAAACGGGGTCCTTGATGACGAACAGAGCGAGAACGACAGGGAGTTCAGGTTCCGGACCAGGGCTGACGCTCGCCGCCGTGGCCGTCGTGCAGTTCATGGTGTCCCTCGACCTGTCGGTCGTGAACCTGGGACTCCCGCAGATCGCCGCAGGCCTCGGCTTCAGTGCGACGGGCCTGACCTGGGTGATCCACGCCTACGCCCTCACCTTCGGCGGGCTGCTCCTGCTGGGCGGCAAGGCCGCCGACCGGTACGGCAACAAGCGGGTCCTGCTGCTCGGTCTTGGCCTCTTCGGCCTCGCCTCGCTCGCCGGGGGCTTCGCGCAGGAGCCCGGCCAGCTCGTCGCCGCCCGGGCCGCGCAGGGCATCGGGGCCGCCGCGCTGGCTCCGGCCGCGCTGTCCCTGCTGACCTCGACGTTCCCCGCGGGCCGGGCCCGCATCCGGGCCTTCGGGGTATGGAGTGCGATGAACGCCGCCGGGGCCGCCCTCGGTGTCCTGATCGGCGGCCTGCTCACCGAGTACGCCGACTGGCGCTGGGTCATGTTCGTGAACGTACCGATGGCCGCGGGCGCGCTGGCCGTGGCCTGGCGGGGCGTCGCCGCGGGAGAGCCGGCCGCGCGCGGAGGGCGTCCGGACGTGCTCGGCGGCGTCCTGGTCACGGCGGGCATGACGCTCCTTGTGTTCGGCGTCGTCCGCACCGATCGGTACGCGTGGACCTCGTCGGTCACCCTGACCACGCTGGCGGCCGCCGCCGCACTGCTCGCCGCGTTCCTCCACGTCGAGCGGACCACCACCCGCGAACCGCTCGTCCGGCTCGGCCTGTTCGCCAACCGCTCGGTCGCCGGCGCGAACGCCTGCACCCTGCTGATCGGCGCGGCCATGGCCTCGTCCTTCTACTTCTTGTCCCTCTACGTCCAGCAAGTCCTCGGCAGGGGCCCGGCGGCGACCGGCGTCATGTTCCTGCCGCTGGCCCTCGGAGTGATCGCCGGATCCGTGCTCGCCGTGAAACTCGGCTACCGTCTCGCTCCCCGCACCCTGCTCGTCGTCGGCGGTCTGCTGACCGCGAGCGGGCTCGCCTGGTTCGGGCTGATCAGCCCTGACGGTGCCTTCCTCACTGATGTCCTGGGGCCCTCGATCGTCTCCGGCGTGGGCTTCGGGCTCTGCCTCGGACCGGCCGTCTCCCTCGCCACCGCCGGTGTCGCGCCCCACGAGGCCGGAACCGCGTCGGGGCTGCTCAACAGCGCACGCCAGATCGGCGCTTCGCTCGGGCTCGCCGCCCTCGGCGCCGCGGCGCACGACCGCACCGGCGCGACCACCACACCCCAGACGCTCAACGACGGATACGCGCTCGGCCTGACCCTCGGCGCCGCGCTCCTGGCCGGAGTCGTGCTCATGGCCCTGACCGTCCTGCCCCGCACCGTCCCACCGGCACGCGTCGCCGAGACCGATGACCGCCTGATCAAGACAGGAGGACGATGAGCACCGTCGGAGAGGGACAGAACCTGTCGGGGCTCCTTCGCCCGCACGCCCGGAGTTTCGCCGCCGTGGTGATCCTCCAGGTCATCGGCGCCGTCGCGGGCCTGGCGCCGCTCCTCGCGGTCGTCGAACTGGGGCGCACCTTGTTGTCGCAAGGGCCGGTCGACCGCGGTCATGTCTGGACCGTCGTCATCGCGGGCGCGGCCGGTCTGTTCGTCCGGCTGGTGTTCACAGCCGCGTCGTCCGGGATCGGGCATGTCGTCGACGGCCAGGTGCAACTGACGTTCCGCCGCCAACTGGCCGCGCGCCTGGGACGCGTACCGATCGGCTGGTTCTCGCGGCGCCGCACCGGCGAGCTCGCCAAGGTGGTCGGCGAGGACGTCAGCGCCGTGCACCCGTTCATCGCCCACACACCCGGCGAGCTCGTCTCCGCGTTCGTGGTGCCGCTGGTGTCGCTGGTCTATCTGTTCACCGTCGACTGGCGGCTCACCCTGATCACGCTGATACCGGTGGTGCTCGCCGTGGCGCTGGTTCCCCTGATGATGACGCCGAGGCGGCTGCGCGAGCAGGAGGAGTTCGACGCGGCCATGGGCCGGATCTCCAGCTCCGTCGTCGAGTTCGTCCGGGGCATCTCGGTGGTCAAGGCGTTCGGCGGATCGGGGCGCGCCCACCGCACGTTCCGCACGGCCACGGACGATTTCGTCGGTACGTTCAACCGCTGGGTGCACGGCATCTCGCGGATCGCCGCGGGGATGCAGCTGGTGCTCTCGCCGCCGTTCGTCCTGCTCGTCGTCCTGATCGGCGGCGCGACGCTGATCACCGACGGGGACCTTCCCCCGGCCGACCTGCTGCCCTTCCTGCTGCTCGGCCTCGGCCTGACCGCCCCGGTGGCGGCCCTCGGCCACGGCTTCGACGAGATCCAGGCCGCCCGGCGCGCCGTGGGCCGGATCAGGGACGTCCTCGCGGTGCCTTCACTGCCGGAGCCCGCGCGGCCGGTCGCACCGCGGGGACACCGTGTGGAACTGCGTGACGTCCGATTCGGCTACGAAGCCGACCGCGAGGTGCTGCGCGGGATCGACCTGGTGCTTGAACCCGGGACGGTCACCGCGGTCGTCGGCCCGTCGGGCAGCGGCAAGTCCACGCTGGTCCAGCTGCTGCCGCGGTTCTTCGACCCGACCCACGGCTCGGTCGCCGTCGGCGGCGTCGATCTGCGCGAGCTCGGCAGCCGGGAGCTCTACCGGACGGTCTCCTTCGTCTTCCAGGACGTACGCCTGCTGCGCGCGTCGATCGCCGACAACATCGCCCTCGCCGTACCGCACGCCGACCACGAGGACGTGGTGCGCGCCGCCCGCCTCGCCAACATCCACGACAGGATTCTCGAACTGCCCCGCGGATACGAGTCGGTGATCGGCGAGGACGCCGGCCTTTCGGGCGGCGAGGCACAGCGGATCTCGCTCGCACGTGCCCTGCTCGCCTACACGCCCGTTCTCGTGCTGGACGAGGCGACCGCCTTCGCCGACCCGCAGACCGAACGCGCGATGCGCCAGGCCCTGGCGGCGCTTGAGGGCGAGCGGACCATCCTGGTCATCGCCCACCGCCTGGAGACCATCAGGGACGCCGACACCGTCGTGATGCTGGCCGACGGGGAGATCGTCGAGCGCGGCAGGCCCGCCGAACTACTGGCGTGCGGCGGGCAGTTCGCCGACTTCTGGCAGACCCACCGATCGGCCGTCGCCGACGGGACCGAAGCCCTCGCCGGCGTACCGCAAGGAGACGAACCCCGATGATCCGCATGCTCCTGCGCGTCCTGGGACGCGAGTACGCCCGGCCGGTCCGCCGCACCGTGGCCCTGATGACCGCGACCGCCGTCGCCGAGGGCCTGTCGTACGCACTCCTGGTCCCCGTGCTGCGCGCCCTGTTCGGCAGCACGCCCGACGACGCCTGGCCCTGGCTGACCGCGTTCGGGGTCGCGATCGCCCTCTACGGCGTGCTGCGCTACCTCAGCGATCTGTCCGGTTTCCACGTCGGGACCACGCTGCTGCGCGGCATGTACCACCGGCTCGGCGACCATCTGGCCCGACTTCCCATCGGCTGGTACGGCGCGGGCCGCCTCGGGGAGGTGTCGGTCCTGGCCAGTCGCGGCGTCCTGCAGGCGATGGCCGTGATCGCGCATCTGCTCGCACCGTTCATCTCCGCGAGCGTGACCCCCCTGACGATCGTCGTCGTGATGCTGGCCTTCAACTGGCAGATGGGCCTTGCCGCGTTGGCCGCCGTACCGGTCGTGGCGGCGATCCAGCTCTGGACGGGACGCTCGACGGCCGCGGGCGACGTCGAGCGCGCCGAACGCGACGAGGAGGCCACCGGGCGGGTCATCGAGTATCTCCAGGTCCAGCCGGTGCTGCGGGCCGGGGGCCGCACGGCCGAACGCTTCCGTCTCCTCGACGACTCCCTCCAGGACGTCGAGCGCGCATCGCGCCGCTCCACACTGGCGGCGCTGCCCGGCGCGGTGGGCCTGACGCTCACGGTGCAGGCGATGTTCACCGGCCTGCTGGTCCTCGCCGCCTACCTCGCGCTCGACGGGGACACCGGCGTGCCCGAAATCCTGACGATCCTGGTCCTCGCCGCCCGCTGCGCGGATCCCCTCCTCTCCCTGACGGACATCGGCGGCAAACTCCGCGGCGCGCGTTCCGTACTGGTGAAACTCGACACGGTCTTCGGAACCGAGCCGCTGCCGGAGCCCGCCGAACCGGTCCAACCGGCGGGCCACAGCCTGGAGTTCGTGACCGTCAGCTTCCGGCACGGCGAGCGCACGGTCTTCGACGGGGCGTCGCTGACCGTGCCCCAGGGACAGCGACTTGCCGTGGTCGGACCCTCGGGCGCGGGCAAGAGCACCCTGCTGCACCTGCTCGCGCGGTTCTACGACGTGGACGCGGGCGCGGTGCGCGTGGGAGGCGCGGACGTGCGCACCATCGACACGGAGGTACTGATGGCGCAGTTCGCCGTCGTCTTCCAGGACGTCTATCTCTTCGACGGCACGATCGAGGAGAACGTACGCCTGGGACGGCCCGACGCCGACGAGGCCGACGTCCGGGCCGCCGCCACCGCGGCACGCCTCGACGAGGTGATCGACCGCCTGCCCGGCGGCTGGGCGGCGAACGTCGGCGAGGGCGGCGCACTCCTGTCGGGCGGTGAACGCCAGCGTGTCTCGATCGCCCGAGCACTGCTGAAGAACGCGCCCATCGTGCTCCTCGACGAGGTGACCTCCGCACTGGACCCGGTCAACGAAGCGGCCGTCCACGACGGCATCGAACGCCTGATGGCGGGCCGCACGGTGGTGATGGTCGCGCACCGGATGCGGACCGTCCAACGCGCCGACCGTGTCGTCTTCCTGGACGACGGGCGCGTCGTGGAGGAAGGCACCCACGACGAACTGCTCGGCCGCGGCGGCCGCTACGCCGACTTCTGGAACATCTCCCTGGCGCCGGCGGCGATGGAATGAGCCGGGCGCGCCGTCACTTGTTCTGTTCGTTCCACTCGGCCTGAGCCTCGTTGAGCTGCTCGGCGAGGGTGTCGAGGAAGTCCTTCGCGGACATCTTGCCGAGCAGGACCTTCTGGTAGTTCGGCTCGTTGTCCGCCTTGCTGATGGTGTTCCAGTCCGGCAGATGGTAGGGCAGCTGCACGATCTTCAGGGAGCCGTCGTTGAGCGCGGCCGCGGCCAGCTTCGTGGGCTCGGCCTCGTTCACCCAGGCGTCCTTGGAGGCCGCGGTGTTGGCGGGGATGGCGCCCGCCGACCTGTTCCACTTGCTGTTGGCCTCGTGCGAGGCCGCGAACTCGATGAACTTCCAGGCGGCCGCCTTCTTCTTGCTGGACCTGAACAGGCCGAGCCCGTCGACCGGGTTGGACACCTGGACGCGTATGCCCTGGTCGGTCGTCGGGTTGGGCAGTCCGCGGAACTTGCCCTCGCCGAGCGCTTTCACATGGTCCGTGTAGGAGCCGAGGTTGTGGCTGAGCATGCCGATCCGGCCCGTGTCCCACTGGGCGTTCATCTTCTTGAAGTCGTTGTTGACGTCGGCCGCGGGGGTGTTGTTCTTGTAGAGCGCGACGTACTTCTTCAACGCCGCCACGTTCTCGGGGTCGTTGACGGTGGTCTTGTCGCCGTCCCAGAACGAGCCGATGCCGGACTGGCCGTAGGCCGCGTCGAGCGCCTGCGCGATGGAACCCTCACCGCCGCGCATGGTGTACCCGAACCTGTTCTCGCCCTTGGCGGTGAGCTTCTCGGCCGCCTCGTAGAACTTGCCCCAGGTGGTGGGGGCTTCCAGACCTGCCGCCTTGAAGAGGTCGGTGCGGTAGTACAGCACGCCGTTGCTCGCCGACGTCGGCACCGTGAAGAGCCGTTTGCCGCCGCCCGCCGCGCGGACGCTGTCGACCATGCCCGGGTTCAGCCTGCCGTCCAGGGAACTGCCGCTGAGCCGCTCGTCCAGCGGCTCCAGGGCGTTCTGCGCGGAGATCCCGGCGAGCATCGCGGCACCGACGCCGCCGACGTCGGGCAGGCCGCCGCCCTGGATGGCGGTGTCGTACTTGGACTGGACGCTCTCGGCGGGGATCGGCACGTACTTGACGTGGATGTCCGGGTTCTTGGCCTCGAAGTCCTTGATGATCTCCTTCCAGATGTCGGTGCGGACACCGCCGTTGTTGTCCCAGAAGGTGATCTCGCCCTTCCCCGAGCCTTCTTGGCCCTTGTCACCGCCGGCTCCGCCGCCGTCGTCACCGCAGGCGGTGGCGGTCAGCGTGAGCGCGGCGGTGAGGGCGACGGCGGCGACGGCGCGACGGCTTCTGCTTCTGCGGCTTCTATTGCTGTTGCTGTTGCTGTTTCTGTTGCTGGGGATGCTGATGTCCATGTCGGCTCTCTTCACTGTCGGCTCTCGTCATTGAGGTGAGGTGATCCGGAAGCGGGTGAACAAGGCGGTCCCGGCCCCGCCGCGGCCGGCCGGGGCCGTGGCGAACAGGCCGAGCAGTGCGCCGACCCACCGCCACGGCGTCGCGGCGAAGATCTGGCCCGAAAGGCGGAAGCCGTCGCCGGTGTCGGCGGAGAAGCGGCAGCGTGCGCCGTCAGCGATGGAGATGCGCAGCCGCGCGGTGCCGTCGGGGGCAGGGCGCGGACGCTCGGCGTCGCGCTCCCGCTCGGCGACGGACTCGGCGAACCGGTGGACGAGACGGACCGCCCCGGCACCGTCGCGTTCGAGGCCGATCCAGCTGAACGCGTCGCCGAGGACGGCAAGACCGGCCCTGGCGTCGGCCGCCGTGCCGTCGAGCCGCAGCCCGACCTCGACGGTGCACGGCGCGAGCGGAATGCGCTGCGTCAGGACGTGGGGCAGGCGGCGCAGGTCGTGGGCGTCCGCGGACCGTACGCAGGCCAGCCGCAGACCGTCCGCGGCATGCGAAGTCGCCCAGCCGTCAACGGGGTTGGCCGACCACTGCCACTGGCGGCCGTGGCGTCCGCCGGGGAAGTCGTCGTCGATGACGGGCGCGGACACCGGCTGCGGGGGCAGGTCGGGCTTCTTGTGTACGTCGACGGGGGCGCCGTCGGTCCCGATCACCGGCCAGCCGTCCGCGCCCCATCGCAGCGGCTGCAGGTGGACGACCCGGCCGTACGCACCGCGCTGCTGGAAGTGCAGAAACCAGTCGTCGCCGGACGGCGTGCTCACCCAGCCGCCCTGGTGGGGGCCGTTGACGGGGGTGTCGCCCTGCTCCAGGACGATCCGCTCTTCGTAGGGGCCGTGGAAGGTCCGGGAGCGGAAGGCGCCCTGCCAGCCGGTCGCCACCCCGCCGGCCGGGGCGAGGATCCAGAACCAGCCGTCGTGGCGGTACAGCTTGGGCCCCTCCAGCGTGAACCAGCCGGGGATGTGGTCCGCGTCGACCAACACCCGCCCCTCGTCGAGGAGTTCGCGGCCGTCGGGGCTCATGCGGTGACCGGTGAGGCGATTCTTGATGCCGGAGCGCGACTTGGCCCAGGCGTGCACGAGATACGCCTCTCCGCGCTCCTCGTCCCAGAGCGGGCAGGCGTCGATGAGTCCCTTGCCCGCCTTGACGAGATGCGGGGTGCTCCAAGGGCCGCGTATATCAGGGGAGTTGACCTGGAACACGCCGTGGTCGGGGTCTCCCCAGAAGATCCAGAACCGCCCGTCGTGGTGCCGGATCGACGGCGCCCACACCCCGCGGTCGTGCCGCGGCGCGGCGAACGCCTCCGCCGGTTCAAGGCGCTCGAGGGCGTGCCCGATCAGGCTCCAGTTCACCAGGTCGCGGGAGTGCAGGAGAGGCAGCCCCGGGGCGCGTCCGAAGCTGGACGCGGTGAGGTAGAAGTCGTCGCGGGGCCGGGCGCCCGGCCGGGGGGGCGCGGCGGCGGGGGCGGGCCGACATCCCGGCCGCCGCCCCGGGCCGCGGCCCGGCGACGGCTGCCGCCAACGACAAACGGTGCCGGCCGAGAGTCGGCCAGCACCGGATGCTGTACTGCTGTGTGTCCGAGGGGGGACTTGAACCCCCACGCCCGATAAAGGGCACTAGCACCTCAAGCTAGCGCGTCTGCCATTCCGCCACCCGGACTAGGTGTTTGCCGTTCGCGGGGTGTTCCCCGCGGCGACATGGACAACAATACCAAGCTTTCGGAGTGCCTTTCACCTGCGTATCCGCCGGTCGGCGGGCGGATGCCCGGCGCCCCGTTCCGCCGCATCTACAGTCTCACCATGAGTGACGGGATGATTACTGGCGTGCTGGGTGACGTGAAGGTTCGGCGGCCCCGGCTGCTGTCCCCGTTGCGCGAGCATCTGCGGGACACCATGTGGTTCGCGCCGACCGCCGGCCTGGTGGGCGCCATGGTGCTGTGGTGGGTCGCGGCTGAGCTGGACACCCACATCGTGACGGCGGCGAAGGACGCCGAGGACTACGAAACCGTCGAGTCCCTGATGTCGATCGCCGAGGACGCGAAGGCGGTGATCAGCACCATCGGCTCGGCGATGATGACGTTCATCGGTGTCGTCTTCAGCATCTCGCTGGTGGCCGTGCAGATGGCGAGCGGGCAGTTCAGCCCGCGCGTGGTGCGGCTTTACGTCAGGTCGCGGATCACCAAGATCACGCTGACCGTCTTCCTGGCGACGTTCCTGTTCTCCCTGATGACGCTGACGTCGTTCGACAGCGAGACCGATCCACGGAAGCTGACGACCGTCCCGCTGATCGAGTCCGTCCTGGCGATGGTGATGGTGCTGCTGAGCCTTCTGCTGTTCATCGCCTACGTGAACGGGACGCTCCGCATGATGCGGATCAGCTTCGTGATCGACCGGATCGCCCGGGAGTCGTTCCGGGTGGCGGTGAAGCATCCGACCGAGGGCGCGGTGGACAACGAACGCCTCGGCCCGGAGACCGCGCGGATCACCCACCGCGGGCGGGCCGGGGTGCTGCGGGACGTGAACATCGCCCGGGTCGTGCGGGCGGCGCGACGGCAGGGCGTCGTGCTGCGGCTCGTCCCGCGCATCGGCGACTTCATGGTGCCGGGGACCCCGGTGTTCACGGTCCACGGCGGGGCGGCGCCCTCCCCGCGTGCGCTGCGGTACACCGTCTCGGTGGGCGTGGAGCGCACCTTCCACCAGGACCTCGGCTTCGGGCTTCGCCAGCTCGCCGACATCGCGCTGCGGGCACTGTCGCCCGCGGTGAACGATCCGACCACCGCCGTGCAGGCCCTCGACCGCATCATCCAGTTCCTCGCGTCGGTGGCCCGGTACCCGCTGGGCGCCCTGCGCCACCGTGACCGGCGCGGGGCGGTGCGCCTTGTCCAGCCGGTGCCGGACTGGACCGCTCTGGTGGACCTCGGGTTCGCCGAGATCCGTGGCTGCGCGATCGGCAATCCGCAGGTCACCCGGCGCATGCTGGCCGGCCTCGACGATCTTCTGCGCCTTGCGCCCCAGGAGCGCCGCGAGCCGCTCCTTCGCCACCGCGAGCTGCTCACGCAGGCCGTGGACCGCACGGTCCCGGAGTCGGCGGACCGCGCGTTCGCCCTGCTCCCCGACCGGCAGGGAATCGGCTAGCCGACCGACTCCCCGCCGGTGATGCCTCAGAACTCAGAGCTCAGGGTGAGGGCTCAGGGTGAGGCCTCAGGCCATGAGGTGATAGCTGGGGAAGTTCCCCGGCGGTCGTTCCATCGCCGGGCCATGGGTGACCGCCCGCACCAGGAGTTCGCCTCCGACGAACGCGCCGCGCCACGACGCGCCGAACCCGCCGAACAGCTCCTCCCGGTCACCGCGCGAACGAGGCTTCCCGCGGCCCGTCTTGAACGCCCGTATCTGCGGCGCGAGCCGTTCGTAGGTCTCCGGCTCGTCGGTCGACAGGGTGGCGACCAACGCTCCGTTCGACGCGTTCATGGCAGCGAGCAGCTCCGCTTCGGTGTCGACCAGGACGATGGTGTCGACCGGGCCGAACGGCTCCGCGTGGTGCAGCGGCGAGGACGGCGGCGGGTTGAGGAGCGTGACGGGGTGCAGGTACGCGTCCGTGTCCTGCCCCGGCAGGAAGCGGTCCGCCGCCGGCGCGCCGCGGTACAGCGGCACGGCACCCCGGTCGATGGCCTCCGCCACCTGGTCGGAGAGTTCCTTGGCCTTGGCGGCGTTGATGAGCGGCCCGAAGTCCAGCTGCGGGAAAGGGTCTTCGGCCTGCTCGACCGCCAGCGGGTGGCCGACGCGGACGGTGCGGACGGCCGGGAGGTAGGCGGCGAGGAACTGGTCGAAGAGGCCGCGTTGGACGACGAAGCGCGGATACGCCGTGCAGCGCTGCTTGCCGTAGTCGAAGAGCTTGGGGACGACGGCGCTGAGCGCGTCCCAGTCGCTGTAGTTCCAGATGCCCCAGGTGTTGAGTCCTTCCTGTTCGAGGATGTGCCGCTTGCCGAGGTCGGCGACGGCCGTGGCGACCGCCGCGCCTGTGTCCCGCCCGCCGACGAAGGAGACACAGCCGATTTCCGGTGCGCGCACCATCGCTTCGGACAGCTCTCCCCCGCTGCCGCTCACGAGGGTGACGGGAATCCCTTCGCGGGCGGCGAGCGCGCAGGCCAGGGTGAGACAGGCGACGCCGCCATCGGTCGGGGTCTTGGCGATGGCCGCGTTGCCCGCGAGTGCCTGTACCAACACTGCATGAACGAGCACGCTCATCGGGTAGTTCCAGCTCGCGATGTTGGAAACCGGACCGTCCAGCGGGGTCCGGCCCTCGATCATCGGCTCTATGCCGTCGACGTACCAACGCACGCCGTCGATGGCCCGGTCCACATCGGCCTGCGCGAGGCGCCAGGGTTTGCCGATCTCCCAGACGAGGAGGAGGGCGAGCAGTTCGCGGTGCTGGGTGAGGGCGTCGAGGGTGGCGGCGACGCGGGCGCGGCGCTCGTCCAACGGGACGTGGCGCCAGGCCCGGTGCTGGTCGAGCGAGGCGCGTACGGCCTGGTGGGCGGTGGCGGCGTCGAGGCGTGGCGGGCCCGCGATGGGGCTGCCGTCGACGGGGCTCGTGGCGGGCAGGGCGCGGCCGTCCGCCTGCCAGCTGCCGTTCCACAGGTTCAGGACGTGGTCGTCGCGGAAGGCCTCGGGTGCGACGGCGAGGCAGCGCTGCCAGGCGTCGGCCCAGGATGTACCGGCCTTGAGGACGAGCGGGGTGGTGAGGGTGGGTGCCATTCGGGGTTCTCCGCTCACGGTGCACAAGTCGGGGCGGGAGGTGCATGGCTCGTACGGGGTCGCACAGTTCGCGGTCCACGTGCGTTTGGTGGGGGACGGTAGTGGAGTGAGGGCCCGTCACCTATGAGTGACGTCACTCCCCGAGTCGGTTGAGTGACGTCACGCCCCCCATCGGTGGCGAAATAGGGGGGGGGGGTGCCGGGGGGTGGGGCCGCCGCCCCCCCCCGCGCCGCCTCCGCCGCCTCCGCCCACCGGCATCTGACCTCGCCCCTCACGCCGGAGCGGCACGCACCACGCCCCCGTGTGTGCCGCTCCGGCTCCGCCCGCGCACCACCGGAACGGCCCTTGTCTGAACTCTCGATCACTCCCCTTACGGTCAAATTCCCCCACAGGTCGAAGCGCGGCATCCTGCTCGGCCTAACCCTTCCCCAACTGGCCTTGGTTTCCTTGGCGTTGGCGCTGCTGCTGGTCACGGTCGTCAGCACCGGGCTGCTCGGCGCGATCGTGCTCGCCCCGCTGTGGGCCGCGGTCGCCGCCCTGGTCGCCATCCGCCGCGACGGCCGGTCCCTGATCGACTGGGCGCCGATCGTCGTCCGCTTCGCGAAGCGCCGGCGCAGCGGGCAGACCCTGTGGCTCGCCCGGCCGGTCACCCGCCCCCACCACGACGGCACCCTGCACCTGCCCGGCACTGCCGCCTCCCTGCGCGTCGTCACACCCTCGGACTCGGCCAACGGCGCCGCCGCCGTTCACGACCCGCACGGCCAGACCCTGACTGCCGTCGCCCGCGTCTCCTCCCGCGCCTTCGCCCTGCTCGACCCCGCCACCCAGAACCACAACGTGTCCGGCTGGGGACGGGCACTGGCGGGCATCGCGCGCACCGGGCACGTCGCCTCCGTACAGGTCCTGGAGCGCACCGTGCCCGACAGCGGCGACACCCTCGCCCGCCACTGGGCCCAGCAGGGCCGCCCCGAAAGCCCGGTCGCCGGGCAGGTGTACTCCGACCTCGTCGCCTCCGCAGGACCTGCCGCCGCCCCGCACGAGGCGTACTTGGCGATCAGCATCGATCTCAAGGCCGCCAAGCGCTTGATCAGTCAGGCCGGCGGCGGCTTCCCCGGGGCATTCACGGTGATGGAGCAGACCACCAGCGCTATCGCCCAGGCCGCCCGCAGCGCGGGGCTGATGGTGACCGGTTGGCTGACCGCCCGCGAGATCGCCGCCGTCATCCGTACCGCGTACGACCCCAAGGCACTCTCCGGTCTACAGCAGTGGTCCGAGAACGGACGGGCCGAGGCCGACCCGGCCGCCGCCGGACCGGTGGTGCAGGTCGAGGAGTACGACCGGGTGGCCACCGACTCCGCGCGGCACGCCACGTACTGGGTCGAGGACTGGCCGCGGACGGAGACCGGCGCCGGATTCCTGCACGGGGTGATGTTCACCGCCGGTGTGCGGCGCAGCCTGTCCCTTATATACGTGCCCCAGCAGCTCGAGTCCGCGATGCGGGACGTTCAGCGCAAGAAGGCCGCGATCATCTCGGATGCCGCCGAGCGCTCGCGGCGCGGGCAGGTCGACTCCGAGGCCGACAGCGTCGAGTACGCCGACGTGAAAACCCGCGAGCGGCAGCTGATCGCCGGACACGCGGACGTCGCCCTGACCGGCCTGCTCACCGTCTCCGCCGAGACCGACGCCCTCCTCGATGCCGCATGCGCGCAGATCGAGACCGCCGCCGTCACCGCCCAGGTCGACCTGCGCCGCCTCTTCTACCAGCAGCCCGACGCCTTCACCCTCGGCGCGCTGCCCCTGGCCCGCACCGCCCTGTAATCCACCTCGGCCCCACCCAATTGGGGCCCGTGCCCTGCCGCATCGGCAGGAAGGATCTTCCCCCTTTGACCTCAGCCACCCCCGTCGGCGACGCGCACCCCTACCTCCGGGCCGCTAGTGCCGGAGTGCGCCACCACACCCGCGCCCTCACCTCCCAAGCGGCCACCACCCCGGCGCCCGCTGACCGCACCCACCTCGACGTCCTGCACGCGCACCTGATCGCCCTGCACCGCCTCCTCGACCAGCTCCAGGCGCCAACCCGGTCCCCACACCCCACCGCAGGCCGCCACCTGGCCACCGCACGCACCCGGCTGTGGCAGTCCGCCGCCGCCGTGCACGACGCCTTCCACCTCCTGCCCGCCGTCCACGACGCATCCGCAGACGAGGAGGAGTGCCACCCCGAACGGCTCCCAGAAGGCCCGCCCGTGCTGACCATCTGCCAGCGCCACCTCGCCGCCGGCCATCTCGTCCGCCGCACCACCACCCCCACCGACCTCAACAGCCCCGTGCCTGGCCACACCACCGCCTGCGTCCAGTAACTCCCCTCCCTCGAAAGGCCCTTGCATTGCGCACGCTCAAGCCCTCTACCTCCACCGCCGTCATCCTCGCGGCACTCGCCGGCACCGCCGCGCTCGCCACCGCCACCCCGGCGTCCGCCGCCAGCTACCACTGCAAGACCAGCACGAAGTCCGTCGACGACGCCGCCTACGACGGCTTTTGGGCCGACAACTGGGACTTCACCGTCAAGGTGTGCTCCAAGCAGTCCAGCGACTACCTCTACAGCTACGCGTCCGTCTCCTGGGACGGCCCGGTATACGGCCAGGTCGACGACTCCTCGATCTTCGACGGCGCGTACTTCAAGGTGCAGGCCAAGAAGTCGGTCTCTGGCACCGACCCGGTCCTCAAGTCGGCCAACTACTACGGCATCGAATCGCGGCTGGAGAACAGCGACTCCAACGCCAACTACAACAACCACTACACGACGCCGGTGATGAAGACGAAGGTCGGCGCGGCCCGCGTGCTCATCGACGGCGAGCTGTACCTGGACTGGAACAACGACGGCAACGGCTACGGGCGCCACCAGTTCACCGCCTCACCGGTCGTGTGATCGCCCGCCTCCCCGACCGCCGTCATCTGAAAGCCACTTCGTCATGAGCCACCGGCCCTCCCGGCGCGCCCGCCGCGCCTCGGCCTCTCCTCTGTTCACCCCGCACGGCACCGACCGCGCCAGCCGCAAAGCCGCGCGCCGCCAGCTCGCCGAGGCCGCCGCCAAGGCCCGCGCCGAAGCCACTCTGCACCTGGCCGGCACCGAACCGGCCGAGCAGGAGGTACCACTCCCCCTCTTCCCGCCCGCCGGTCGCCCCGGCCCCGCCTCCGCCCGCGGCGGCAAGCTGAAACTGCCCGCGCACCGCATGACCACCGCCACCGTCGCGGGCGCCTACCCCTTCCTCGCCGAAGGCGGGCTCGGCGCCGAGGGCATCTACATCGGCCGCGACGTGCACGCCGAAGCCAGTTTCGGCTTCGACCCGTTCGCCCTGTACGGCAAGATCGAAGGCTTCACCAACCCGAACGTGCTGCTGGCCGGTGTGATCGGCCAGGGCAAGAGCGCCCTGGCGAAGTCCTTCGCCCTGCGCTCCGTGGCCTTCGGGTACCGCGTGTACGTGCCGTGTGACCCCAAGGGGGAATGGACCCCAGTGGCCGCCGCGCTCGGCGGCACCTCGATCGCTCTCGGTCCTGGGCTGCCGGGCAAGCTCAATCCTCTGGACGCGGCCCCTCGCCCGCCGTCGGTCTCCGAGACGGACTGGGCGAGCGAGATCCGCAAGAGGCGCCTGCTGCTGCTCGGTTCCCTGGCCCGCACCGTGCTCGGGCGGGACCTGCTGCCGATGGAGCACACAGGACTCGACGTCGCCCTGGACGCCGTGGTCACCCGCGCCGCCGCCACCGGACGCACCCCGCTGCTCGGCGACATCGCCGCCATGCTCAACAGCCCCGACGAACTCGACACCGCCGGCGGCTTGATGTCCGGACGCCTAGGTGACGCCTCCCGCGACCTGGCCCACGCCATGCGCCGTCTCGTCCACGGTGACCTGGCCGGCATGTTCGACGCGCCGAGCACCGTGGCGTTCGATCCCAGCTCGCCGATGCTCACCATCGACCTGTCCCGTCTAGGCGGCTCCGGCGAAGACACCGCACTTGTCCTCGCCATGACCTGCGCCTCGGCCTGGATGGAGTCCGCGCTCTCCGACCCGAACGGCGGTCGGCGCTGGATCGTCTACGACGAGGCATGGCGCCTGATGCGCCACCCCGGCCTGCTCCAGCGCATGCAATCCCAGTGGAAGCTCAGCCGCGGCCTGGGTATCGCCAACTTGATGGTGATCCACCGGCTGTCCGACCTGCTCACCGCGGGCGACGCCGGATCCCGCGGACGAGCGCTCGCCGAGGGTCTGCTCGCCGACTGCTCCACCCGCATCATCTACCGCCAGGAGACCGACCAACTCCACGCAGCCGCAGCCCTGTTGGGCCTCACTGCAGTGGAGAGCGACGCCATCTCCCACCTCAACCGCGGACGGGGCCTGTGGAAGGTCGCCGGACGATCTTTCATCGTCCAACATCTCCTCCATCCGCACGAATTGGCCCTATTCGATACAGATGCCCGAATGCATTGATCGCGAGTCGAGGCCAGGCCCGTCCACCATCACCCTCAACCTTCCGGATCCCACGCCCTGATGGAAACCCCTTCCAGCGCTCCGCCCTCCTCTGCCGTCGGCTCCCGGATGGTGAGTGAGGCGCTCGGCGCCTCGCTGCGGCAGCTCGACCGGCTCCACACCGCCAACAGCCCCGAGGACGTCCTCTCCCAGCTCGTGTACATGGCCGCACGCCACCTGGACCACCTGCACGAACAATTCATCGACGCTGCCCAGTACGCGGCCTCCACTCTGACGCGCGTCGCCACGGGGAAGACATCGATCAACTCGCTCGGCGTCCTGCAGAACAACGCCACGCAGATCGACATCCTGGCGGCACGCCGCGCCGATGCCGTCGAGCACCTCAAGGCAGTTATCCACGCTTACCGGCAGGTTGCGACGGCCGACCACACCGCCCCGCACCCGGCACACCGTCCGGCTTTCGCCCCGATCCGCCCGGAGGCAGCCGGCACGACGCCCGTCCGCGCGACGCGCAGCCGGTAGCCCTGCCCTCACCTCCAAGGAGCCCATGCCCGCCTCCCGCGCCGACCTCGCCTCCTTCGCCGAGGCGCTCGCCGCCCGCCTGCCCGGCGACTGGCACAGCACGTACCGCCAACACGAGGCGTACAGCGACCAGTTCCCCCTCGACGACGAAGTCTGGGACAACGGCCACGTCCACTGGGCCGTCGGCGGATTCGTCCTCGGTCACGACGCCCAGCTGGCCGGACCCGACGGTCAGCGACTGTGCGTCATCGACCGTCCGCTGCATCCCGACCAGTTCCTCGTGGTCCCCCTCTCCCCGGACGAGGGCCTCAAGTCCCACCATTTCCATGGCGTCGACGAGCCCAACGGCATCAAGGTCAGCAACGACCCGCTGCGCGCCGCCGTCGCGGTCAGCCGCCGCGTCCTGCCCCGCTACCAACACGCCCTGGCCGCCGTACACCACAACGCTCAGGCACAGCCCGAGCCCCCGCTGCGCCCCGCGCCGCCCGAGGTCGACCAGGTCCTCACCCTGACCCGGTACGCCGACGGCGCGTTCGGCACGCCATACGCGATGGTGCCCGCAGAGGCCCGCAGCACGCTCTACGCGCACGGCTTCCAGTACCACCCGCACCAAGGCGCCTTCCTGCTGCCCGCCGCGTACGGCCACATCGCCCAGGCTCGGCGCGTCCTAAGCGTGGTCCAGCAGCTCGCCGCCCACGGCATCGGCGTCAACCTCCGGCACAACCCGCCGCCTACCGCCGTGCCGCCTGCGCTGCACACCCGCGCCCCGCTGCCGGGCTCGACACCCGTCGCCCATCACCGCTAGCCCCCGCCGGGCATCGCAGCCCGCCCCTGCTTTCAGGAGATCCCACCTGTCCACGTCTTCCGCCACACCCGCGGTCCCCGCTGCGGGCGTCACCACCCCCACTGATCCCGACGGCCGTTACGTGTACGGCCGCCAGGTCCTCGCGCTCACCGACCAGCTCAATGGCACGACGTCCTACGAGCACGCGGCTGCCCTGGCCGAGCAGGTCCTGGAACCGACCGACGGCCTGCTGGAGCGGCTTGCCGAGTTCTTCGAAGCGGCGGCCGAGAAGGCCAAAGAGGCCGACCACGACGACGGGTTCGACCTCCACTACGACCTGGAGGACGCCGCGTCCACCTTGCGCGGGCTCGGTGAAGACCTGCACGTCGCCGTCGACCGCATGCGCGCCCTGGCCCCGCGCTCCCCTGCACGCCAGACCACCAAGGCGACCGTCTCGGGCTCGAGCATCGGGCTGCCGACGGCGGTGCTGCCCACGCCTGGTCGCATTCGGTGACAGCGCAAGAGCCGCCCGGTCCGCTCGCCGGTCTGGAGCAGGCGGCGCACCTGCACTCGCTGGCCGAGCGCATCCACCATGCCGCCGACGATCTGCCAGCTCCGGAGTCCACTCACTCGCTCGCCGGCATCAGCGAGGAAGTCGAGGACCAAGTCCGCGTCATCGCGGGCGTCTTCGCCTCTCTCGCGCATGAAGCCGCCATCCACGGCCGGGCGGCGAAGCAGCATCCCGGCGCGGCGGATGCCCTGGCCCATCGCAAAGTCGCCCTGATGACGCGGGCGGCCGATCCTCTCGGCTGGGCGCTGGCCAAGCTGGGCGAGGCCGTCGCCCAGATCGGCCGCCTCCATGAGATCAGCGCCAGCCCACGCACCCCCGAACGAGTCCAGGCCATCGACACCGCACGCGCGGCCCTGGACGACCGGCTGTTCAGTGCCCACCGGCACCTGACCGACGCGGCCGGCAACCTGCACCGGGACGCCGACCTGCTCGTCGCGGCTGCATCCGGCTCACGGCGTCCACCAGCTGCCCCGCCCGCTCACCGCAACCGGACACCTGCCGCACGGCCCGTGTCCACTCCCGTGTCGCCGACCGCCTCTAGAACCCTTCGCTGACCTGGGCCGACGCCGCGCGATACCCCACTCCGGGGCAGCTTCGCGCCCGCGTGACCGCTCGGGTGAAGGCGGCAACATAGCCGACAATCCCCGGTTAGCGAAACCGGGGATTGTCCGGACTCTAGAGGCGGATCACCCACCACCCCCTTTCTTGAGGAGCACCTCATCCGCCGCCCCCTCCACCGTTTCCCCCTGGCCATCGCCACCGCCTGCGTGGCCCTGGCCGCGACCGCCTGCAACAGCGGCAGCGACAGCCCCGAAGCCAAGAACCCCGCCCCGTCCGCCAGCGCCGACAAGGAGCGGGAGCTGCCGCCCGCGCTGACCAAGCAGCAGGCCCTCGCCGAAATCGGCCGGTACGCGACGGTCAACAACAAGGCCAACGCCGACCGCGACCGCGCCCTGCTCGACACCATCGAGGACGGACCCCTGTATGCCATGTCGGTCTCCGAGTACAAGGAGACCGAGGGCCTGACCAAGTCCGAACGCAAGGCGTACAAGCCGTGGGCGTACGACACACAGAACGCCAAGCTGTACATCCCGCGGATCGCCCCCGGCCAGCCGCGCTGGTTCGCCGCCGCGCTCTCCGGCACCAAGGGCAAGGCCCCCAACCGGCTCGCCGTCTTTGCCGAACAGCCGCAGCACAAGCGGTGGGAGATGGTCTCCGTCGCCGATCTGTACGGCACGGACCTGCCCAAGGTCGCCCTGGACGCCGACGGATACGCCACCGCCGTCGCCGCCAACAGCAACAAGGACTTGGCCGCGGGAGCCGACCTGCTCCGCAGCGGCGTCCTGGACAACTTCGCCACCGGCGGCCAGAACTCCGGGAAGAAGGTCTTCACCGAGAGCAAGGCGAGCAGCCAGCAGATCAAGGTCCACGACAAGACCGTCAAGCAGTACGGCAGCCAGGGCACCAGCACCTTCGCCGGCGCCACCAACCGCTACCGCGACGCGTACGCGCTCAAGACCACCGACGGCGGCGCGCTGGTCTTCTTCTCCCACACCCACACCCAGACCGACGCGGTCGCCCGCTCCGGACTGCAGCTCAACCCCGGCAAGGACGACCGGGCCTGGCTGCACGACATCCCGCGCACGAGCATCCGCTACGAGTTCGTCTGCAACGACGCCGCCACCGTCCCCGCGAAGGCCGCGCCCTCCACGCTCCTGGCCTACACCTGCGCCCGCACCGACGCGTCCGGCCCGCCCGTGAACTCCGCCGCCCTGCCCCGCGTGTAGCGCGGCCTTCCACCGCACCTCACCTGGAACAGCCCTTGCCCGACCCCGACTTCGAGCTGTACCACAACGTCGGCCGCGACGCCGACCAGATCACCGCCGCCCGCTACGGCATCGCCACCGACCGCGACCTGCTCCGCTGGGCGAAACGGGATGCCGAACCCTTCCTGGGCGAACACCCGCTGCCGGACACGCCCCTGCCGGGCCCGGACCTCGCCCCGTATCACGACGCACTCGCCGCCGCCGAGACACCAGCGCAGGCCAGCGCCGTCACCCAGCACCTCCTGGACGCTGCCGAACCCGTGCTCCAAGCGGTCAGCGACTACCTTCTGTCCGCCGCCCGATGGCGCGGCCAGAACCGCGGAGCGGAGCCAGAGTCCCCGCCCAAGATGCTGATGGCAGCAGCCAGCCGCAGCCTTGACGTGCTGGCTCTCGCGCACACAGCCGACCTGGCCATCCTGCGCGCCGCCTACAACCCCGCGCCGGCACCGAAGGCGCGGGCCAACGACCCGGCCAGCACGCCGCCCGCTCTGCCTCCGCCTCCGCCGCACGCCCCTCCCACCGCGCCTGCCCCCAGCCGGTAACCCGCACCAGCGCGAGGTCATCACCGAGGCCAACTCCGGCTCTCTGTACTGGGATTACGTCCTGCGCCCCGCCGGGGATCGACGTCATCAGCCTGTACGCGGCAGACCGCGGACCGACCGTCGACTGGAACACCGACCCGCGCACACGGTTCAGCGACCACGCCTACCTGTGGCTTCCCGGACAACCGGTGCCCGCCACACGGCCGCCACGCACCGCACCGGCCCGCGCCACGCCGGCACCCACTTCAACAGCCGCACGGCCCGCCACCCACCGCTGACTTCGCCCCTTTCGTCTCTGGAGAAAAACGTCCTGTCCTCGCACTCCCGTCCCGACATCACGGTCGTCATTGCCACCCGGCTGCGGCCCGAACGCCTGGGCTACCTCGCCGAACTGCACGCCAGCCTGATGCGGCAGACCGTGCCGTGGGAGGCCGTCCTCGTCCTCGACGGGGCCGACCGCGCGCTCCTGCCCGAACCGCTGGCGGCCGATGCCCGTATCCGCGTCGTCGAACTGCCCCGCCCGGTCGGCGCTGCCGCCGCCCGCAACCTGGGACTGCGCACCGTCCGCACCACCCTGGTGTGCTACCTAGACGACGACGATCTCTTGCCGGACGACAGCCTCGCCATCCGGCACCAGAGGATCACCGAGACCGGTCTGGGCTGGGTGGCGGGCTGGAGCGCCGACCTTCACGCGGACGGCTCCACCACGATCTGGCGCTGCCCGACGCCGCCAGGCGTGCACCAGCCCGGTGACGTGACCGGTTACTGGGCCAGCCCCGAGGCCCAGATCCCGCTCGGCCAGACCATGCTCCTGGCCCAGACCGACCTCGTCCTCGCCGCTGGCGGACACGGTGGGCTCCCCTCCGGGGAAGACTTCTTGATGGTCAACGGCGTGACCAACCTCGCCGCAGGCGAACTGCTCCCGCACGTCGTCTATTTCTACCGGCAGCATCCCGCCCAGATGACCGCCGGCGGCGCCGGCGCCTACCGCGATCTCCGGGGCCCTTCGCGCGATTTCGCCTTCCGGCACGGCCGTGCACTGCGCTCCGCGCTGCGGCACGGGCAAACACGCGGGCAGGAGCTGGTGTCCTGATGACCTCCGGCGTCACCCAGGCGACCTTGGACTACCTCGCCCGGAGGCTCAACGACGTCGCCGGCCAGCTGCCTATCACCCACGCGGAGGTGGACCCGGCGGCGCTCACCGACGACATCGCCCTGCTCGCCCACCACCTCACCTACGCCGGTGAACGCGCGCAGGAACGCTTCACCGCCCCGGAGACAGTCCACCTCCCCGAGCGCCTCACTCTGATGCGGCTCGCCGAGGCAATGACCGCCGTCACCGGCGCCATGGGCCACCTGACCGAGGCCCTGGACTGTGTGTCCACCGGCTTCTACCGCGAAGCCATCCCCGGGGTGGAGACCTCGCACCTACGGGGCGACCCCAAGACACTGCGGATCATCGCGGCCGAGAAGTGCAGCACCGCCCGGAACCAACTGATCGCCACCGCCGCACAGCTCCACACCGAGAGCGGCGGCAGAGCCGAGCGGCTCCGCCTGGCCATGGCCCCGGTGACGCCTCCGCCCGCTCAACGTCCTTCCCCCGCGGTCCCCGTGTCGCGGACTGCGCGCTGACCACCTGGACCCCATGTCGCCCACACCCTCCACTCAGATCATCCTCAGCACCAGTCGCGCCAACGGGCTCGTCGCCATCCCTTACGGCGAGGAGCACCGCTTGGCCGCCCGCGCCCTGGAAGAGGTCGGATTCCACCGGATCCCCGGCGGCGCCTTCGCCGCGCCGCTGGCCGACTGGCCGGCCGACCGCCAGATGGCCCGTGCCCTGGTGCACCGCGCCTACGAGCACGGCGCGACCATCACCGCCAGCCCCCGGCCCTACCTCGGGGACTTCGGCGACGACATCGCCGCCCGGCTGCCCGGCACCTGGAGCGCGCAGTTGGAGCTCTACTGCAACCCTCTCGTGCAGGAGGACCTCATCGGCCCGCTGTGGGACAGCGGAGACCTCCTCCAGGCTCTGCTCCACGACCCCGTGCCCGGCGCGGTCGTCCTCAAGAACGGGATGGGGACCGAACTGCTGCTGATCGAACGCCCCGGGCACAGCAGCGGATACCTCCTGGGCGCCTTCGCCACCGAGGAGTACGACGACAACTGGGAGGAGCCGAATGCACCGCGCAGCATCGCGCTGCCCGCCGAACCGGGCCTCGCCGCACACGCCGTCACCACCACGTTCCTGCCCGAGTACAGCCGAGCCCTGCACCAGCGCCGGCTCGGCACGGTCCTGAGCGCACTGGAGCGCATCCGGGCCGAGCACGAGACCCTGCAGGCCATCAAGGCGTCCGGCCGCTACAGCGACGGTGTACCGCTCGCCGACGCTCGGATGATTCCCGAGATGGAGCGCACGTTCGCCGACTTCGCCTGGCTCTCCTTCCGCGACGTCCTTGAGCACGCTCCCGTCCTGCTCAGCCGGTGCCGCCCTGCCATGACCCCCTGGCCCCAGGACGCCACCGCGCTGGAGCGTCTGCGCACGGCACTCGCCGACAGCCAGGACACGCGGGACGAGGACAAGGCCCTGAGCGGCGTCCTGTTCTCCGTCGACGGGTGGAAACAGGCCCGCAGCCGCTTCGGGCTCGCCGCCCTGCCCGCGATCGAGACCTGGCTCGCCGAGAGCGCGGCGTTCGAGCGCCAGGCCCGTGCCGCTGTTCCGGGCGGAGCGGTGGCGCTGGCCGCGCCGAGCCCGCGCTTGCTCACCGCCCGCCCGGCACCCCCTGCCGTGACCCGGTCTTCCGCGGCGCACCGCTGACCCCCGCAGAAAGGATCCGCCTTCTGTCCGACCACTTCCACTTCGCTGTCCACCCCGAACACGGCTTCGTCGCCGCCCCCACCGCCGCGGTCACCCCGCACCTGGCCGAGTGGTTCCTCACCCGCGAGCAGTTCGAGCCCGTCCCCGACCTGCCGGGCCTGTACCGGCTCACCCAGCCGGAACAGGACGGCCAGCGTCGCGCCCGCCAGGCCGTACAGGACCTGCGTACCCACGGGTTTGCCGTGCAGGCCGACTACTCGCTCGACCCCGCGCTCACGCCCGCCCCGTACGTGCGCAACGGGCTGCTGGAGCGCCGCCAGCGCATCGCCCAGGCCGCCGCGGCCACCTCTCCACAGCGCGCCCCCGCGCTGTCCACCGCCCCAGCGCAGCCCTCGGCGCAACCGGCCGCGGTCCCCGTCGCCGGACGCGCCCACGGCGCCGGGCCGGGACGGGGCCGGTGAGCATGAGCACCGAGCCCATCCGCATCGCCCGCAAACGCGGCGGAGAAGTCGAAGTCGAAGGCCCCGTCGACGAGTTCGCCGCCCAGCTCCTCGACCGCGCGGGGTTCATCTTCCGCCCGACCCTGCGCGGCGTATGGATCCGGCTGCACTTCGACACCGGCCAGGAGCGCGAGAACCAGAAGGCCACCTACGCCGCCCAGATGCTCAGCGCAGCGGGCTACCAGGTCGACCTCGATCCGAACCTGCTCCCCGCCGCCGGGCACCGCGCGCCGGTGAACTGGTGGCCGCCACGCACCGGAGCCGCGATGACGTCACAGCCCGCGCCCAACTCCACGCAGCGGCCCCGACGCTGACTCCTCACGACACAAGGCACCATGACCCCATCCGCCAAGATCACGCTGTACCTCAGCGCCCGCGACAAGATCATCGCCCTACCGGGCGGGACCGGCCGCAGGTGGGCCGAGACCGCCCTCGACCTGGCCGGCTTCACCCAGAACCACAACCAGATCCACACCCTGACGCTGGATGACCAGGCCCAGGCACGCCAAGCCCTCACGCATCTCCACCAAGCCGCCCGCGACTGCCAGGTGACCGTGACCACTCACACCCGCCCCTACCTCGGCGACATCGCCGAGGCGATCATGGCGGCGCTGCCCGGCCACTGGATGGCAGACGTCGAACCCCTGCGAGAGCAGCAGGACCAGCACTACCTGCGGGACTACTTGTGGGAGACCGGCACGCTCCACGGCCTCCTGGAGACGAACAGCCTGGGCTTCGCGGCGATCCTCCGTGACGGCGGCGGCACCGAACTGCTGCTGGCCGAACGGCCCTCCGACGGCTCGTACATCGTCGGCGCCCTGACCCCGAGCCCCGATTACGTCCGCGTGACAGCCCCGGCTCCGCGCAGCGTCATCGCGTCCGACGCCCGCCTCGCCGCCCGGTTCATCCAGACCCGCCTGCTGCCCGACTACGAGCGGGCCATCTATCTCTCGCGCCTGGACGAAGCGGAGGAGGACCTGCGCTGGGCGCAGGAGAGCGAGCCCGGGACGTACGACACCGTGGACCTGGAGGCGGCGCTGTACCGGTTCCGCACCCACGCCACCGCGTTCATCGCCACCCTGCGCGAGAACACGCCGCTCCCGACCGAGCAGGCCGTCTTCCTCGATCGCATGGAGGACGGCCTGAATCTCGGCGAACTGGACGACCCGGATCCAGAGGCCCTCGCCGATGCGGGGGCGGTGTGGCTCATCGACGGCGAGGAACTGATCGAAATGGCCCACGCCGCCACACCCCCGGCATCCCTCACCCCGGCAAAGCCCAAGGCACTGCCCACAGCCGCGCTGCCCCCGCCGGCAGTAGCCGCAGCGGCCCCCGGCCCGCGCCGCTGAACCCCGCACGCAGCCATCGCGCCGCACCCCTGTCCCGGAGCACCTCATCACCGACACTCCCGCCGAAGACCTCGGCACCGCCCTCGACGAACTGCACACCTTCCAGACACAGTTCGCACTGATCCACGGGCGTTACGAGCGCGCCTGGCCCCAGGCGGCCGATGCCGCAGATGCCTCGCACGCCGCAGCAGTCATTGCGCGCGGCAGGCGTCAAGAAGGCGCCGAGGCGTTCGAGCGCCACGTACTGCCGCACACGAACACCCTGTTGGCCGCCGCGCGGAGCGCCGTGGACGCCATGCCGCCGGCCCGGCACCATGCCGCCTGGCGCGAGCTGGTCGACGACATGGCCCACGCCGCCGACCAGATCCACCGCATCCGGTCCGCGCCCGTCGGCCAAGACGAGCCCGATGCTTCGCGAGTCCGTCACCTCCAGCTGTGGCCCTACGTGCTGGCCTGGGCCGAGAGGTCTTTCATCATCGGTGACCTCGCCGGACAGCACCGCCCCGTCGCCCCACCCCTGAGCGGTGAAGAACTTCGGCTCTGGCAGGACCGTGCGCAAGCAGCGTGGGAGCGCGGCGACTTGGACACGACCGATGTCTGGTACAGCGCCAGCAACGAGCTGATCACTCTGGCGTATCTCGTCGATCAGGGCGAGCAGACGGTGGTGGTCCTGGCGGGCGAGCTCGGCAGCGAGCAGATGCGGGTCCTGGGCCACTACGACTCCGTACACAAGGCAGTCGAAGTGGCCCCGCCCGCGGTACCCGCAGGGGTCCTGCACCCGGACATCGCTCCCTTCGCGCCCCAGGCTCCCGCAGCGGAGGCCCCGGTTGCGAAGCTGGTCCGGCAGGTCGACGAGGCGCGGCACACCGGGGACGTCTACATGGCCCTGCTCGGCGCCGTCGACGACTCCGGTTTCTCCCGCGGTCCGCTGCCCCGCCTGGCCGAACTCCTGGACCGGGCCGCGAAGTTCGCCGACGCGCTGGAGACGAAGCAGGGCCAGCACTCCGCCGCCCGTCTTTCCGTGCTAGCGCGGCAACTGGGCGCGCTGACGGGGGAAATCGAGTCCGCCGCCGAGAGCCTTGGGGCCGGCGTCCTGCCGCCCCACCGCACTCCACGCCCCGTGTTCCACATCATCCCACCGTCCTCGGCACCGCCGACCACACCGCCCGCCGGACCGGCAGCACCCCCCCCCGCCCCCGGCGCTGCCCGCCGCCGCTAGCACCCCGGGCCCGGGGTGCCTCACCCCAGAAAGCACGCGTTGACCTCCACCACCGGCTCCGGCCCGCTGCTCGCGCAACGCCACGTCGCCCGCCTGCTGTTCGGCACGCTGATCGGACGCCTGCCTAACGGCATGGCGCCCGTCGCGATCCTCCTCCTCGTCGCCGACCAGGGCGGATCGCTGAAGACGGGCGGCCTGCTGTGTGCGCTGTACGGACTGGCCTCCGCCGTCGGGCAGCCGGTCCTGGGCCGGATGGTCGACCGTCGCGGCCAGACCCTGGTCACCGCGACGGCGGTCCTGCTCACCACCGTCTGCCTGCTGGCCCTGCCGGTGGTCAAGGTCGCCGCCCGGCCCGGCCTGGCCGCCACTCTTGTCGCGCTCGCCGGGCTGAGCACCCCGCCGCTGGAAGCAGGACTGCGGGCCCTGTGGCCCGTGGTCCTGCCCGACGAGGCGCGGCGCCGGGCCGCACTCGCGCTCGACACCGGCGCCCAGGGGCTGATCTACGTCACCGGTCCGCCGCTGGTCGCCGCGCTGTCCACGACGACCGGACCGCGCACCGCGATGGTGGTGAGCGCCGCGCTCGGGCTGCTCGGCACGGCTGTGGTGCTGAGTGCCGCGCCTTCGCGCCGCTGGCGCCCGGCTCCCGCACCCCAGCGCACTGGGGCGCTCGGGCCCCTCACGCACGCGGGGCTGCGGTGGTTGTTCGTGGCGGTGAGCGGCGTCGGTTTCGCCCTGGGAGCGATGAACGTGTGGGCCGTCGCCCTGGCCGACGACCTCGGGACGGACCTGCTGTCCGGGCTCATCCCCGCCGCGCTGTCCACCGGCAGCCTCGTCGGCGGCTTCCTGTACGGGCGGCGCACCTGGCCCGGCACGCTCACCGCGCAACTCCTGTCGGCAGCCCTCCTGTTCGCCGCCGGATGGCTCCCGCTGATTGCGGTCACCGGCCCCGTCGCGGCCATCGCACTGACAGCAGTGCCGGGCCTGCTGCTCACCGCCGTGATCACCTCGGCATTCCTGACCGTGGACGCCCTCGCCCCGCCCGGCACCACGACCGAGGCGTACGCCTGGCTGATCGCCGCGGTCGGCACCGGCCAGGCCGCCGGGACCGCCCTGTCCGGAACGCTCGCCGAACATGCCCGCCTCGGCGCGGCCCTGCCCGTCGTCGGCGCCACGCTCACCCTCGCCGTCCTGCTCGCCGCGCGCCGCCCCCTCGCCGTCCCCGGCGCCGCCGCCCGCCGCCGGGGACGGCACCGCCGGGCACCGGCTCACGCCGTCCGCTGAACACCCGCTATCTGCAAGGAGATTCACCCATGGCCGTCCGCTCCGAATTTGAAGTTGTCCACGCCTGTGGGCACGCCATAACCCACAACCTGTCCGACCGGCCCGCCGACAAGCGGGCCTCCTTCGCCCGCTGGCTCGCCTCCAAGGACTGCACCGACTGCTGGAAGGCCGCCCGCGACAACGACAGCGCCAGCAAGGAGCAGTGGCTCGCCACCAAGCGCGCTGCCGAACAGCAGGCCGCCGCCGACTGGACCGCCCAGTTCGAGATGCCCCCGCTCGAAGGCCCTGAGAAGGCTCTGGACTGGGGCGAACGCTCCCGCCACCAGCTGGTCACCGCCGCCTACACCGCGCTGGTCACCGAAGGCACCTGGGACGAGGCGGATTGGGCCGCGCTCGAAGAGAAGATCCGCACGATCAGCCGCGCCGGGTGGTGGATCGACCAGCGGGACGCCGAAGGAACCGATCTTCCCGAGCTTCTCGACGCCGCCACCGAGGCCGACCTCGGCACGGAGAACCCGTTCCGCTGAGGGTCTGGGCGAACGCTGCGGGCCGGACCGCGCGACGCGTTATACCCCACGCAAACCCCCGGTCTCAAAACTCGGCGGGAGGCGGCCAATGGCGGGGCCACCCCGCCGCGCGCGTGGGGGGGGTGGCCGCGGAGGGTCAC
>NZ_JBHYIG010000001.1:0-3894 GCF_042740015.1 Streptomyces sp. NPDC059037 | reverse complement strand
GCGGGGGGGGGCGCGCGCCCCCGGCCCCCCCCCCCCCCCCGGGAGCGAGAAACCCCCACCGACCGCTTTACACAACCGCGGGCTACCCTCCGGACCATTGTCCTTCCACCGCCGCCCGTGCCGTTCGTGGAAGGACCCCTTTCGTGCCCCAACCAGCCCGCCCGCCGTACGTTCCCGCCGACATCCTCACGCCCGAGAGGGACATGACTCACGGCCACTTCCGGCCCGGCGACCAGGTCGTCATCCTCAAGGGCGTCGCCGGCGGGGAGCTGTGGGGCGATGCCATGACGGTTGTGACCCCGTCCTGGCACACGCCCACCGAGGAGGACGGATGGCGGCTGCGCGACCCCAACGGCGGGCAGCAGACCTTCGTCACCGCCCACCCCCGCTACCTGGTCCACCTCTCCCGGCGCTGCCCCGACTGCCTCATCTACCTGCGCGCCCTGGAGGACTACCTGATACCGAAGTTCGCCGACGCAGGCACCATGATCGACTGCGGCTGGTACGACACCGTCCCTCACCACCAGGTCGTGCACATCGCCGACCGTGGGAACGGCCAGTGATCGCGCACGTCTTGGAGGCGGAACACTTCCCCTCCCTGCCTCTCTCCGTCGCTCTGGCCCGTCCCGTTGCCGAACAGGACGTCCTGGGCGAGGTGGTGGTGGCCCACTCACCCACCGAGCACAGCTACGCCCAGGGCAGTCCGCAGGAGTGGATGTTCGCCGACTGGGAGGACCATCTCCTGGAACCGGTCAGCCTCCACCCCTACGCTGGCGGGCCCAACGCCAACGACCCCGAAATCTTCCACCTGGCAGTCCGGCTGCACCCCACCGACCGGGCCCTGCACCCACCGGAGTGGACAGAGATCGCGCAGCGGCTGGCCCGCGTCACCGGTCTCACCGTTCCGGGGACCGGGCAAACGTGCCGCTGGGTGGCTCTCCAGGTGCAGCCCGGCCGCCTCGATGTCATCGCCAACCTCATTCGCAGCGACGGCGTTTGGGCCCACCAGCCCCACCTGCTGCACCGGGTGCTCATGGACGAGTGCCGGCACATCGAGGACGATCTCGACCTCGTCCCGGCGCAACCCCGGCAGGGGCGTCCGCTCACCGCGATGCTGCCCACTGCGCGCCCCACGCTGCCACGAGCAGCAGAGGATCAGTCCCCGCCCTTCGTCGCCGCCCAGCTCGCCACGCTCATGTGCCAGCTCGCCGACGAGGCCAACGGGCCGATTGCCTCGGTGCGCGGTGTGGTCGAGCAGGCCGCCTACCGGCTGGAGGAGCTGCCCCACGCCTACGGGCCCGACGCGGGGCACCGGCTGGAGCTGATCGCCCGGCGCCTGTACGGCATCCACCAGGACCTCGAAGCCACCGCCGCGGATCTGCCCGGAGCCAACCAGCGCGCCGCCCTGGCCACCCATGTGCCAGCCGCTCCGCGCCCGGCGCGCCGCTCCCGCTGAACACCCCGAGAAAGTCCCGCCCTTGGCCCTTGCCGACCGCTACCTGACCCTGCAACGCGACGTGCACTCCGGCGAGGTCCTCGCCCGCGGAGGCGACCCGGAAGCGCACAGCATCCTTCAGCGCACCGGCTTCGTCCCCGTCGTCCGCGTGCACGAGCACTACCACCGGCTGCCCACCGGCCTCGACGAGGCCGAGGAGGAACGTCTGGCCACCCGGGCCGTGGCACGGCTGCGCGCCGTCAAGTACGACGTCGCCTGCGACGAGGAGTTCGAGACCGAACTGCGCGAGGCGCACTACCTCCCCCTCGGCGCCTTGGTCGCCCACCAGGCCGAACGCATCCGCCAGGCGACCACCACCGAGGAGGTCGCGGATGCCTTGACCGAACTCACCGCCGCCCACGACGGTGTCCTGGCCGCCCTCGACGACGTCCTCACGGCAACGATCGAGTTCCACCTGGGCCTCGGCGGAGCAGCCGACATCGCCACCGCCGACCGGCTGCGCCACCTCGCCGAAAGCCGCCTGGGCGTCATCCGGTCCGATCTGGCCGGGGTGCGTGCCGACCTCGCCGACCGGCACGAACCTCACCCGCAGCGCAGCGTGTGCAGCGCCGAAGTCGGCCCCACCGAGCGCGAAGCCTCCGCCGTCTGCGGCTGCCCGCCCCCGCCCCGGACCACCCCAACGCCCAGCCCGCCGCCCACTGCCCCGGCGCCCGCCGGACGGCGGCGCTGACCCCCATCCCCGAGGTACACATGCACGACCACGAATCCGCCCCCGATCTCGCGTCCTTCGCCATCGCCCTCGCCGACGAACTCCCCGGCAACTGGACCAGTGAGCACCAGGTACATGCGCACTACCCCGACCAGTTCGCCCGCGCCGAACACGTCTGGGACATGAACCTGGTCGCGCACGCCATTGCCGAGCACGTCCTGGACCAGGACGCGGTCCTTACCCGCGACGACGGCGCCCGCTTGTACGTCATCGCGCGCCCCCGCAGCGGCGAGGAGTTCCTCGTCGGCGCCATCGCCCCGGCCGACATCCACGCGGACGCCTTCCGCGCCGTACGAGAGCCCGACGGCATCGCCGTCCCCGACGACCCGGCCCGGGCCGCCGCGGACATCACCACCGACCTGCTGCCCCGCTACGACAAGGCCCTCGCCCAGGTCCACGACAATGCCGCCCGCCTCACCCCGGCCGCGCCCCCGGAACTTGTGGTGATCACGTTGAGCGGGCGGGACTTCCACGTCACCAAGCCGGAGCGGGCGGATGCCGCCCAGATCCTCGCCGACAACGGCTGTGTCTACGACCAGGACCAGGACGCGTTCGTGCTGTCCGGCGAGGACACCGCCGCACAGGCCCAGTCGATCCAGCGGGCGGCAGCGCAACTGGACCGGCTCGGCATCGGCCTCAGCGTGCGGCTCCCGCAGGCCAAGCCCGCCCTGGACACCGCCCCCGTCGCGGCCCCGTCCAAGGCGCCTGCCCGGCGGCGATAGCCCCCATAAGAAGAGAGAAGCCCGCTCATGGGCAACAGAGCCGACGACTACGGCAGCGACGTCGAGATCTACCGCAAGCCCCTGACCGACACGATCTATGCCGAGACCCCCACCGGTGCGCCCGAGCAGCTCCTGGCCCTGCTCGACGCCCTCGGCCTGGAACGCAAGACCACGGCGACGGCCGGCCCCGTCTACACCTGGCACGAAGTCCCCGGCCATCTCAGCGAGGCCGAGCAGAAGCAGGCCGCCACCCGGGCCCTCCCCTCCCTGCTCCTGGCCGGATATGTCGTCAACATCCCCGACGAACTCTTCGACCCCACCGCCTACCAGGAAGCGGTCGCGGACATCCGCAATCACCGCCACCCCGCCGCCGCACCGCCAGCCAGCACCCGGCCCGCGCCCAAGGCCCCCAGCCGCGCCAACCCTGCCCGGCGGTGAACCACAACGCCCCGGAGCCCCCGCCCATGACGCTCGCCGACGAGCACGACGTCGACGTACTGATCTACCACCGCGACGGCACCATCTACGTCGACAGCCGCACCGGCGCCCCCGAACGCCTCCTGGAACTGCTCGATGGCCTCGGCCTCGACCGCCACTGCGCACCCGAGGAAGACGACGAGTGGCATCAAGTCCCCGAGCACTGGGGCGAGATCGCCATGAAACAGATGGCCGACCGCGCAGTCCCCCTGCTGACCGGCGCCGGATACCGCATCTCCATCGACACCGTCTTCGGCGGCACCGCCTACCAAGCCGCCCGCGCCGCAACACGACCGTCGCCACCGGCCCCAGCCCCTGCGACACCACCCTCCGCAGGAAGCCGCCGCTCCCCCTGACCACCCTCTTCGGCGGGGCCCCGCCAACGGGGCGCCCCCCCCCCCCCCCCCCGAGCGCACACACCCCCCCCCCCGCCCACACACCCCCGCTGTGTGACACACAGACAATCACAC